>NZ_AKZQ01000028.1:0-83547 GCF_000278705.1 Flavobacterium sp. F52
ATGGTTTTCTTTTTTTATATACTCATTAAAAATCCAATTAGGTTTTCTTTTTTGTTTAATCCCAATTTCTTTCTTAAACGGTAACGGGCTAACTCAACGCCGCCTGTCGAAATATTCATAATCTCTGCTATTTCTTTGGTCGACATATTCATTAATAAATAAGTTGACAAATCCAACTCTCTAGGAGATATAGTTGGATATTGGCCTTTTAAACGCTTTAAGAACTCGAAATGTACGTTTTTAATGTGTTTTTCCAAGTCTTTCCAGCTCTTGTCGGTATTTACTTCCTTTACAATGCTTTTATGCAGTTTGCTGAATTCAGCCTTAGTAGTTTCATCTAGAATTCCAGTATCGATATCTTTTAGTTTATGGATGATTCCATTTAAAACTTTATTCTTTTTTACAACTTGTAGAGAATTGTTAACTAGTTCTTTATCTTTTGCTAAAATTTTGATTTGGAGCTTATCGTTTTTCAGTTTTTCAATTTCTTTTTCCAAATCATGCTGTTCGTGTCTGATTTTTGCTTCCTTTTCAAGATATAATCTTCTCTGCTCAATGGTCTCATAATACCTGTTTTTTCTAATCTTCAGTTTGATTCTGATTGAGATTAGATAAGCGCCAAGTAAAATGAGTACCAAGTAAAATAAATAAGCCAAAAAGTGTCTGTACCAAGGAGGCGATACCGTAAATTCGACTTCGGTAATATTCGATTCTATGCCATAACTATTTCTGGCTTTTAGTTTCATTACATAATTGCCTTCCCTTAAATTCGTGTATTCTTTGATAGCTGTAGACGACCAACCGCGCCAGTTCTCTTCAAAGGGTTCTAATTTGTAGGAGTACATTACATTTTCCTGATTTTCGTACGTTGGCGATGCAAAAGTAAATTTGACACGATTGTGTTTGTACGGTATGCTGTATGATTCCAATTTATTTGTTAGATTTCCAGTCAAAATTGTATCTCCAGGATTCGTAAAGCTTTCAATAAAAGCTTTCGGTTTTGTCATAAAAGTGTTTGGAATAGTCGAATTGTAATGCGCCAAACGATCTGTTAAGCCAATGAAAATGTTTTGTGGATCTATTGCGTTAACCGAAATGTAGTTATTTACCAAATTCCCTGTTAAATTCGAAAATATCGCTTGCTTCTTGGTAAAAGTTCCATTATTATTTTTGACTAATACGCCAAGAGATTCATTAAACGCGTACCAAAGGTTTCCTGCAGAATCCTCAATTAAAGTGTTTATAGTAGGTATGCCCTCAAATAATTTCGTTATTTTTTTATCTTCAAAAAACGTTTCTTGTTCGACAGAATATCTATAAAAATGATTTTTTACTTGGAAATATACTTTACCGTTAATGTTTTGGAGACTGTTTATTCCCTTAAATTTTTCTGAAATGTTGACATGCTTTTTTATGAAATCAAATCTTTTTAAATCTTCGGATAACTTTACTTGATATAAAAAAGGATTTTTTTTCAGCCATAAATAATTTGCGTCAATTTCTACAGAAAAATTATTGGTCGTTTCATCAAATCCTTTTACTTGATGCAGATAGTCATATCCAGTAGACGATCGTTTAAAAACAGAGAATCCGTTATAGCTTTCTCCTATAATATAATTTTCGTGATCTGGTATTTTTTTAAATCCAAAGTATCCTTTATTGTCTAGTATTTTTGACACCCTGTTGTTTTGGATAATTAATGCCCCACTATTACTGGCGCATATTAAAACATTATTTAAGACTTGAATATTCCAAACTTGAGAAATGGTTCCTTCAACTCTTGAGAATGGACTGTCTTTAAATGAAGCTCCCCAAGGATGATAAAATAACCCCTGATTGGTAGCTACATACAGGTTTCCGTTATGTGTTGTTGAGGCGTATACTGTACCGATGTTATAACTGTAATCAAAATAGGAAAAAGGCGAATTTTCATTTACAAAGGTAATACCATTATCAAGCCCAAGCCAGATATTGCTCTTTTTGTCAACAAAAGAGGCGAGAATCGTATTGTTCTGAATACCCTTTTGACGATTTAAATGCTGGATTATTTTTCCGTTTAAATCACAGATAATGGCTCCGTCCAATACAGAATTAAGAATTATAAATTTGTTTTTGATGATTGATCCCCCAAGTGAAGTATTTTTCTTGACAAACTCGTTGGCTTCTGTTGCCCACGGTTTAATTATGCCATTTTCAGATATAAATAACCCTTTTTCTAAAGTAGCGTATAATAATTTGTTGTTTGGCAATTGAAAAAGAGACCATATTTCTTTGTCATTAAAAACAGTAGTTCCTTTTATTGCTGTAAGTTTTCTGTTTTTGTATTCAAGTACTCCTAACGTTTTATCTTGAAAATACAAACGGTTATTAACCAAAAAAGAAAATTGGAACTTGTGAGGAGCGGTTAGAGTGGTAACTTTTTCATTTTTAAGAAAAAATACTTTGCTAAAAGACTGAAAAATAACTTCTCCATTAAAAATATGAATTCTCCAAATGAGATTTATATTTTCTTTATCTATTGGGCTCAATAGATTGTATAAAGAATGATACTTTAAAATTCCCTTTTCATCATTTTTAAAATATCCAAATTCGTTATTTCCTCCAACAAATATTCTTCCTAAAGCATCAATTTTCAAGCTTCTGATCTCAGATTTGTTAGGTAAAGAGTATTTATGCCAATTAGAGCCGTCAAATTGGATTAGACCGCTGTTATTTGCGAAATAAATATTTCCATTTTTATCTTGGTCAATACTCCAGTTTTGAGTTCCACCTTTGTACTCTGATCTTTTATAATTTTTTATATCTGGAATTCCGATATTTTTTACCTGAGAAAAACTTTTCGTTTGTAAGAAAAATAATAAAAACAATGCGAAAGATCTAACTACGGATTTCATAAAATTTTAAATATATTTTTATTATAAATGCTTTATTTTGATTTTAAATTGTTGATTTATCAAACAGAATAAATCGAATTTTTTAAATTATTTTTAATTTATAACGTATTGCTTACTGTTAAACTACTGTAATATACGTTTTTTTTAATTAACATTTTTGTAACATTTTTTTTTCAAAATTAAATTATTGTAAATTAATTAATTATGTGATAAATGTTGTGTTTTTGTAGTGTGTTAAAATTTAATTTGAAGTGTTTTTGTAAAGAAATTTAATCTAATACTTATTAAAATTTAACATTATAATTGCAATGAATTACTAATTAATTAACCAAAATTTTTAGAAAAATGAAATTAACAAAATTATTTATTTTTTGTATTTCGTCTTTACTGTTTTCTGTTGTCACCTTTGCTCAGGATGTGACAATAAATGGAATCATTAATGATGAAAGTGGATTACCCGTCCCAGGTGCGACGGTTTTAGTAAAGGGAACCAATAAGGCAACGGCGTCTGACTTTGATGGGAAATTTCAGATTAGCGCTCCCTCTAATGGAACTTTGACAATTAGTTTCGTTGGTTTTGAAACTTTAAATGAGGCAATAAACGGAAAAACAAAACTTACTATTGTCCTCAAGGCAGTATCTCAAAGTTTAAATGAAGTTGTGGTTATCGGATACGGAACACAAAAGAAAGCTTTAATTACTGGCGCTTCCTCGAATTTTAAAGGAGAAACGCTGCAGGAACTAAATACAGGATCTGCAATGGAGGCACTTCAAGGTATTGCACCAGGTATTAGTATTACTAGAAATAGCGGAGCTCCGGGTGCTGGTACTAAGGTTACCATTCGTGGATTAGGAACCGTAGGGAATTCTGATCCTTTATATATTGTTGATGGTGTAACTGTTGGAAATATTGATTATTTGAGCCCTTCAGATATTGAGTCTATTGATGTTCTTAAAGATGCTGCTTCCGCCGCAATCTATGGGTCTAGAGCAGCAAACGGAGTTGTCTTAGTAACTACTGTAAAAGGTCGCAAAGGAAAACCAGCCAGAATTAGTTATGATTCATTTTTTGGAATTCAAAACACGTATAAAAACGTAGATCCTCTAAATGCACAAGAATATATGTATATTATGGATGAAGGACGAGTTAATGACGGACTTGCTCCTCATGACTGGAAAGCTATTTTAACAAATAATAGTTGGTTGGAGAATAATTACCCAGCAGCTGGAACTCAATATGGAAATGAAATTTGGGAAAAGCTTCAAAATGGATGGAAAGGAACAAATTGGGTGGATGAAATGTCAAAAAAGAATGCTCCTGTTGTAAATCATGCGCTTAATATCACAGGAGGAAGTGAAGATATTACTTACTCAGTTGGTCTTTCCTACTATGATCAAGATGGTATAATTGGAGGTAATATTGTAGATGCCGGATTCAAAAGGTTAACTGCAAGAATGAATAGTCAAATGGTTCTGAAAAAGAACGATAACCACAGTATTATAACCATAGGAGAGAACTTAACTTTTACAAATACTCAAAATAGAGGGGTTTCATCCGGTAACATTTATGGTAACGATTTGCATAATGCCATTGTTCAGAATCCATTGCAGCCAGCATATTGGGAGACTAGTGTAGAAAGAAATATTAATGAATTCGGTTTTTCACCAACTTTAGATGGTTTATCTACAAATCAAACAAATCCTTTAGCAGTGTTATTCTATAGAAGTAATTACAACTATCCTAAAGATTATAAAATTGCAGGAAACGCTTTTGTAGAGATTGAACCCATTGCTAATCTTAGATTTAAATCGGTTTTTGGTATAGATTCTTGGTTTGGAAATGGTAGATCTATGAATCCAACATATCATTTAGGAGTATTGTATAATGATAATGTTGATGGAGCTTCTCAATATTCTTATTTTGGAGCTAACTCGACTTGGACTAATACAGTTTCATATCAAAAGCAATTTGGTAATCATAATGTTAATGCTGTTGTCGGAATCGAGCAATTTAAAAATATAGCAAACAATAATTTAAGTGGTTCTCGAAATGGGCTATTATATCCAGGGGATCCAAGATATGCATATATTAACAATACTAAGAGCCCAACTTCTATAGCAGATATCAATACTTCAGGATTTGATTCTGCTGCTGGCGGAGGTGGTATTATGTCTTATTTTGCAAGAGCACAATACGATTACAAAGAAAAATATCTTCTTTCTGCTATTATACGTCGTGACGGATCTTCTAATTTCGGAAATGGATATAAATATGGTAATTTCCCTTCTGTATCTACGGGTTGGGTTATTTCAAAAGAAGATTTTATGGCAAGCACTTCAAAAGTTCTTAACTTCTTGAAATTAAGAGGAAGCTGGGGGCAAAATGGTAATCAGGCTATTCCTCCATTTATTTATTCTTCTACTATTGCATATGCTTTTCCTGGTTACTTTTTTGGAGATACGAAACCAGTTTCAGGTCCGACATCATATCCTGCTAGAGTTCCAAATCCATATGTTAGCTGGGAAACATCAGAACAGTTAGATTTCGGATTAGATGCAAGCTTATTTGATTCTAGATTAGGAATTACATTCGACTGGTATAATAAGACTACAAGAGATTGGTTAGTTGAAGCTAAACCTCCAGGAACATCTGGTGCAGCACCTCCTTATATTAACGGTGGAGATATTGAAAATAAAGGTTTTGAAATTTCTGTAAGCTGGAAAGATAAAATTGGTGATTTTAAATATGGACTTACTTTAAGTGGAGCTGCTAACAAAAATAAAGTTACTAAGGTTGCAAATGCTGATGGAATAATTCATGGGCCAAGTCATGTGTTGTCTCAGGGAACTTCAGAAGTTTCTAGAGCACAAATAGGTTACCCAATTGGATACTTCTATGGATTTAAAACTGCGGGAATTTTGCAGAACCAACAAGAAGTTAATGCCTATGTTGGCCCAACTGGTCAGCCATATTTTGCAGATCAGCGCCCAGGAGACGTTCGTTTTGTAGATTTAAACAATGACGGTGTTATTGATGAGAAAGACAAAACAATGATAGGGGATCCAAATCCAGATTTTCAATTGGGTATTCAGTTAAACTTAGAATATAAAAATGTATACTTAAATACTACAATGTCTGGAAAATATGGAATGCAAATAATGCAGTCTTATAGATCATTCTCTGATATGCCAAAACAAAACTATACGTCAGATGTCTTTGATCGTTGGCACGGAGAAGGAACATCAAACAAAATGCCTCGTTTAAGTTCAGTTTCTAATAGAAATACAAACGAGATATCTGATATCTACATGCAGAATGCAGATTATTTGAGAATCAACAATTTAACGGTAGGTTATAATTTTAATGAAATATTGAAAGATGTCAAGTTTATAAGTAATCTGAAATTCTACGTAGCAGTAAACAACTTATACACTTTCACTAAATATGATGGTATGGATCCAGATGTTCGTTTTGGACATGATGCAAGTTGGGCTTCTGGAATTGATTTAGGTTTATATCCGCAAGCAAGAACAGTGATGTTTGGACTTAGTGCTGATTTTTAATATTAATACAACGAAAATGAAAAAACTAAAATATATTATAGCGGTTTCTGCAATTTTTATCGCAACAAGTTGTGATGATTATCTGGATCAGGATAATCTTGGAGAAAAAGGCTTGGAGACTTATTATAAGACGCCAACAGATATTGAAGAAGCAATGGCAGGTGTTTACAATGCCATTTACACAGCAAATATCCATAGCGAAGAACAGATTGCAGCCAATTTGATGGACAATATGATGCTTGGTGGCGGTGGTCCCGATGATAAAACAGCCAAATGGGTTGATAATTTTGAAGATCCGGCAGAAGATACCTATCATGATATGTGGAAGCAATCTTATAACGGTATTTCGAGAGCTAATGCTATTATAGAGTCAGTTCCAAAAGCAGATTTTTCTAAGTATTTTAAAACTGCTGCTGAAGCAGAAGACTTTAAGAAACAGGCATTAGGAGAAGCATTATTCATGAGAGCTTTCTTTTACTTCAGATTGGCTAAATTTTTTGGTGGAGTGCCACTTATTATGACGTATGATGCAGATAGATATGTAGGAAGATCAACTTATTCTGAGACTTTTGCAGTTATAGCTTCTGATTTAAAAGCTGCTATTGAGACCATGCCTTCAACGCCTTTCACTAGTATTCCAACAGCTAGATATGGACATGCTAACAAATGGGTTGCTGAGGCATACTTAGGGCGTGTTTACTTGTTTTATACAGGATATATGACTAATGTTGAAAAACAATCAACTACAGATTTGCCTCTTCAAGGTGGAGGTAGTATAACAGCAACGCAAGTAGCTTCTTATTTAGATGATTGTATTAAAAATAGTGGGCATAAATTGGTTCCAGATTTTAGAAATCTATGGCCTTATTCTTATGTCAATAAAAGTGCAGGAAACAATGTATTGCCTTGGGCAGCTACTGAGGGGTTGTCATGGGTAGGGCAAGATGGTCTTAGTCCAACATTTGGAACAGGAAATCCAGAAACTATGTTTGTACAGAGATTTTCTTTTGGGGACTGGGGATGGACTAACGGTAATATCTATACCAATAGACTTGTTTTATTTAATTCTATGCGCGGTAATTCATTAGTTCCGTTTGGTGAAGGCTGGGGATGGTGTACTATAAATCCAAAATTATACAGCTCATGGTCAGACTTGGATCCGAGAAAAAGAGGTTCTATTCTTGAAGTTGGAAGAGCAGATCAGGGAACTGCAGGATATGCGAAAGATAAAGGAGATCACGAAACTGGTTATTTTAATAAAAAATATACATCTATTCAGCACGATAATGGTTCAGGATCAAATGTTGGTATGTTTGTTCAATTATATGCATGGGCAAATACAGATATGCAGTTAATGCATGCTCAAGATTTTATTTTTATGCGTTTTGCCGATGTATTGTTAATGCATTCTGAAATTACAAAAACTCCCGATGGTATGAATACTGTAAGAGCTAGAGCAAAATTGGCTCCAGTTGGATATTCTCTGGAGGCTATTAAAGATGAACGTCTTCATGAATTTGCATTTGAAGGTATCCACTGGTTCGATATACTTCGTTGGGGAGATGTTGAAAGCTCATTTAATGATGTAATTCCAGTTCGAAATTCTGGTGTTGAGGCTAATTATAGCGTGAAGTATAGACCTGAAACAAAAGGTTTGGTTCCAATTCCAGAAACAGAAATGAGAATTTTAAATGGAGTTTATGCGCAAAATCCAGGTTGGTAATTCAATAACTATTAATAACAAGAAAGATGAAAATTAATAATATAAAATATTTACTAATTGCTGCATTTGTGCTAGTCTTCTCGGCTTGCGATCCGATTGTGGATGAACAGCATTTAAAAAATTCTACTGATGTCGCGGGAGTTGAATTAGTTGCTAAACAAAGTCCTGCAGGAGGAAACAAGATCACATTGAGCATGAATACACCTGGAGTTACAGGTTATTGGGATTATAATTTAGGAAAAGCGCTGACTAACGAAGTAACTATTGTTTATCCAATTCCAGGTAAATCGACTTTTACATTCGTAGGGACTCTAGGAGCAGAATTTTTTACTAAAAAAATCGATGTGCAGGTGGACAGACTTGACACTCCATTAGAACAGGATTGGTATGATTTAGTAAGTACAAACACTTCAGCTGGTAAAACATGGATTTTTGATGGTGTTGCTGGCAAAGGTGACATGTACTGGTTTATGTCTCCTCCAGATAATCCAGATTCAGCTATGAGTGCATGGTGGAATGCAGGTGATTGCTGTCCTCCGTTAGATGTTAATGGTAAAATGCATTTTGATTTAAATGGAGCAGCAAATTATAATCATTATCAAACTGCTTCTGCAACAGCAGAAAAGGGAAGTTTTGTTTTGGATATTGCTAATAAAAAGCTATTCATCAAGGATTCAAAAATTTTAGGATATGAAGCTGGAAATGCTGCTAACGAGTATACTATTATTACACTTAATGAAGATAAGTTAGTACTGTATGTTCCTAGAAGTTTAAAGGATGCAGGAACTGGTTGGACATTTGTTTACAGACCTGAATAATAATATTTTGTGTTAGTTATTTCGAAAAAGGAAGACTAAAAGATTCCTTTTTCGAATTTCAAACATCTTATGTTTCTTTAATTGTAGAAGCATATTTTAAAATTTAAACTATGGTTAGTTTAAGTTAAGTTTATTGCCTGGGTAGCCCATAATTTCGATTATGGGCTATTTTTTTGTTCTAGTTGGAGTTAAATAACTGTTAAATATGCCTATAAAAAGAGAATGTAAAGAGGTGAAATCTTTGCTCTAATTCAATTAGCACTGTATTCGGATACGATTCTATATTCTTTTCGTGTAGAGCAATACTAAAGAATTTGAGAACTAAGCTGGATCATTTGCTATCTCTTTTGAATGATTATTAGAAATTGTTTCTTCTCTTGTATTATAAGTTAATCAATCTTCTGAGAGATCTTAAATTTTGGGATATTATAGAAAAGGACCATCACTTCATTATTTTCAGTAAAAAACATCTTTTTTCTTCATTTTCTGAAGTGATTTTTTTCAATTTTTTATTTAAAAATCGTCTTAAAAGTAAAATATTTCTTATAAATTTATTAAAAATAGGATTTTTCTTTCTATAAAAAATATTGTCAATAATGTAAAAAAAGTAGGGTAAAAATATGATATTCTCTATTTCTTGATTTTTGTTAAAATTGAACTTAATGTTGTTGTAATTGTCTATAGTATAGTTGTTTATGGATTTGTTAGTGCTACTATCACGTTGTAGTTTTGATAATTTTTAATACACTTTTCATACAGAAATATAGTGTAGTGTTATTTTTTAAAATTAACTTTTCTTTAGTACTATTTTTTGTTTTTTTAATTGCTTAATAATCAAACAATTATGATTTTTTTGATGTGTTTTTATAATATTATTTTTTTTAATTTGATGTGTTTTTGTAGTGACTTCAAGATGTGAAAAGTGAAAATTTAGTTTTAGTATTGCATCAAATTACTAATTAATTAACCAAAATTTTTAGAAAAATGAAATTAACAAAATTACTTGTTTTTTGTATTTCATCTTTGTTATTCTCGGTTATAGCTGTGGCTCAGGATGTCACAGTAAATGGAATAATTAACGATGAAAATGGTATGCCTGTTCCAGGTGCAACAATTTTATTAAAAGGTACTACAAAATCTACTGCGTCAGACTTTGACGGGAAATTCCAGATTCAAGCGCCTTCAAGCGGATCATTAACAATTACGTTTATTGGTTATGCTACAGTAACTGAAGCTATAAACGGAAGAACAAAAATTACAGTTCAATTAAAACCAGAATCACAATCTTTAAATGAGGTTGTTGTTGTTGGATACGGTACTCAAAAGAAATCTGTTGTAACTGGGGCAATCTCTAGTGTAAAAGCATCAGATTTGGAAGATTTACCAATAACAAGGGTGGAACAATCTCTTCAGGGGAGAGTTTCTGGGGTTACTATCGCAGCAAATGCAGGACAACCTGGATCTTCTTCTACAATACGAGTAAGAGGTATTACTTCTTTTGGAAACAATGAGCCTTTATGGGTTGTTGATGGTGTAATTGTTGATTCTGGGGGTATTGGTTATTTGAATCAGTCTGATATAGCTTCTATGGAGGTATTAAAAGATGCTGCATCTCAAGCTATTTATGGTGCTCGTGCGGCTGCAGGAGTAATTCTTATTACAACTAAAAAAGGTAGATCTGGTAAAATGACCGTGAACTATAATGGTTATACTGGTTTTTCGGCTGCATCAAGAAAACTAGATTTATTAAATGCTACTGAGTACGCTACTATAATGAATGAAAGATATGCAAATGGTTATACAGATACTACGAAACCTTATGATCTTCCGTACAAAAACGTTTCTTCTTATGGGGAGGGGACAGATTGGCAAAAAACGATTTTTAATGATAACGCTCAAAGAACTGGTCACGAATTAAGTTTATCAGGGGGAAATGATGTTTCTACTTTCTATGTTTCTTTTGGGTTATTAGATCAAGAAGGTATTGTAGCTACGCCAATTTCTAACTACAATAGAAAAAACATCCGTTTAAACTCAACACACAAAATTGTAAAAGGATTAACTTTTGGTCAAACTTTAGGTTACTCTCATGAAAAAACAGTCGGTATTGGAAATACAAATAACGAATATGGGGGACCACTAAGTTCTGCAATCAATTTAGATCCAATTACTCCTGCTATTGTTACAGATCCAACTGTTGCAGCTGCATATCCATATAATCAAAATTATGTTTTAAGAGATCCAAACGGAAATCCATACGGAATTTCTCAAGTAGTAACTCAAGAGATGAGTAACCCTTTGGCTTACATTCAAACTAGATTAGGAAACTATAATTGGGCGGATAATTTTGTAGGAAATGCGTACCTAGAATTAGAAGCAATTAAAGGTTTAAAAATTAGAAGTACTTTAGGAGGTAAATTAGCATATTGGGGGTCAGAAAGTTTTACTCCTGTATATTACTTTAACTCTTCAACTATTAATGCGAAAAATAATTTGAGCAGAAGTTCAAATAGAGGTTTTGGATGGAATATTGAAAATACTATTTCATACGCAAAACAAATTGAAGATCATAACTTTTCAGTTTTAGTAGGACAAGGTGCTTATGTAGATAATATCACATCTGGCTCTACAGTGACTTATTTTAACATTCCTTATACTAATTTTGATGACGCAACATTCCCGAACGATCATCCACAAGACAATATTACTGCCTCTGCTTATAATGGTTATGAGCATAAAGTAACGTCATTATTTGCGAGAGCAAATTATGATTACAAAGAGAAATATTTATTTACAGGTATTGTGCGTCGTGATGGTTCCTCTCGCTTTGGTCAAAATTACAAATATGGAACTTTCCCTTCATTCTCTTTAGGGTGGGTGCCAACTAAAGAAAATTTCTGGCCAGAAAACAAGGTAGTAACTCAATTAAAGTTTAGAGGTGGGTATGGAATTACAGGTAGTGATGCTATTGGAGATTTCAAATACTTAGCAACTATTGGTTCAGGAAGAAATTATACTATTGGAGATCAAGGCTCAGTAGTTGTTGGTAATAGCCCTAATGCACCAGCGAATCCAGATTTGAAATGGGAAGAAACTAGCCAGGCAAACGTTGCTTTTGATATTACATTCTTCAACGACTTATCATTAACTACAGATTTTTATGTTAAAAAATCTACAGGTATTTTGCAAGATATTGACTTACCAGGTCATGTCGGTAGTACAGGTAGACCTTCTGCGAACATTGCTGATATGGAAAATAAGGGTGTTGACTTAGAGCTTTCTTATCGTAAAAAAATTGGTAAAGTTGGTTTTAGCGTAAGTGGAAATATTTCTTATTTAGAAAATGAAGTAACTAATTTAGGAAAAGACATCCAGTTTATCTCTGGTGATGCCTCTTTCCAAAATATGGGTGCAGTAACAAGAACACAAGTAGGACAATCTTACAACTCTTTTTACGGATACAAAACACAAGGAATTTTTCAAAATCAAGCAGAAATTAATGCTTACACAAATGCTACTGGCGGTTTAATTCAACCAAATGCAAGACCTGGAGATTTTAGATGGCAAGATCTTAATGGAGATGGAAAAATTTCTGATGATGATAAAACTTTCCTTGGAAGCCCACTTCCAAAATATACATATGGTTTCACAGTTAATTTGGATTATAAAAACTTTGATTTGTTAATCTTTACTCAAGGAGCAATTGGAAACAAGATTTTTCAAGGACTTCGTCGTCTAGACATTACAGATGCTAATTACCAAACTTCTGCTTTAGGTCGTTGGACAGGTGAAGGATCAACTAATTCGTACCCAATTTTATCAACAGTTGATAACAACAAAAACTTCTCAAACCCATCAGATTTCTATTTAGAAGATGGAGATTATTGGAGAATTAAAACCATTCAAATCGGTTATAACCTTCCAAGTGATGTGGTTGCGAAGGCTGGCCTTTCAAAAACAAGACTTTATTTGACGGGAGAAAATTTATTAACATTTACAAAATACTCTGGATATGATCCTGAGATTGGAGGAGGAGTTTTTGGTATCGATAAAGGATATTATCCACAAGCAAGAACTGTAATGGTAGGGGTTAATTTACAATTTTAAAATTAAGAATTATGAAAATTAAAAATATAAGATATTCATTCATCGCCGCTGGGTTGTTACTTCTAGGCTCTTCTTGTGGTGAAGATTTTTTAACAGTTGAGCCAAAAGGGCTTCCGTTAGTAGATAATTATTATAAAGATGAATCAGAAGCATTTTCTGCATTGGTTGCTGTTTATGATATTATGGGGAAACAATCTAAAGGTTTTGAAAACATGATCACTATGCTAAATGCTGGTTCAGATGATTTCTATGCCGGAGGAGGAGGGCCTGGAGATGGTGCTGGTATACACGCTTTTGATAACTATAAATTGGATAAGATAAATATGCCAAGAAGTTATTGGGGTGACTTTTTTCAAGGAATTGGTAGAGCAAATATTTTATTGGTAAAATTGCCAGGTGTAAGTATGTCTGATGCTAAAAAAGCACGTTTTGCAGCAGAAGCAAAAGCATTAAGAGGGTATTTCTATTTTGAATTGGTAAGAACATTTAAAAATTTACCATTAATTCTAACTCCAATTTCACCAGCTGAGGGATATAAAGTTACTCAAGTTAGTCCAGAAGAAATTTATGCGCAAATAGAGAAAGATTTAATAGAAGCAAAAGCTGTACTACCTAATAAAGTTGATGTTCCAACAGAAGGAGGTCGTCTTTCAAAAGGAGCAGTACAGGCACTATTAGGTAAAGTTTATTTGTACGAAGGTAAAAACTCATTAGCAGCTGCCGAATTTGCAGATGTAAATGGTACACCTGGAGGAACTAGTATGTACGGCTACAAATTGTTAGATAAATTCTCAGATTTATGGGTAATCAGTAATAAATTTAACTCAGAAGCTATTATCGAAATCATGCATACAGATAAAAGTAATGCAGATTGGGGTTTCTGGGGCGGTGGAGCTGACGAAGGAAACTCTGTAAATATCATGGTTGGTCCAAGAGGATATGGTAGAAAAGACCTAACATTGCCAGATTATATCTCAGGGTGGAGCTTCAATCCAGTAACTCAAAGTTTATATGATGCTCTAAAAGGCGATCCACGTTTTAATTCAACAATTTTTGATTTACGTGCTCTTAAAGCATCAGGGGCAGCGGATTATGCGCCAGGTGATCAGGATACTGGATACTTCTTAAAGAAGTTTATGCCTTTAAACTCTGATACATCTACAGGAGGAGGAGCAACAGCTTTAAATTACAAACAGGATACTTATGCAATACGTTTAGCTGATACTTACTTGATGGAAGCAGAAGCGTTAGGAGGAACTGGAGCTAGAGCGCAAGCTCTATTAGATGCAGTAAGAGCTAGAGTTGGATTGGCTTCTGTGCCAGTTTCATTAGATGCAATTGCTAATGAGAGAAGATTAGAATTGGCTGGTGAGGGACACCGTTGGTTTGACTTAGTTAGAACTGGAAAAGCTGCAACTGTTCTTGCTGGTGATGGATTTGTTGCTGGTAAAAATGAAGTTTGGCCTATTCCACAGAAAGACTTAGAGAATACTCAGTTAGTTCAAAATCCTAATTACTAATTAGTTAATACAATATCATATGAAAATAAATTTAGTAAGAAAACAAAGTTTTTTAGCATTGTTTTTTATGGCAGTAGTATTAAGTTTAACTAGCTGTCAGCCTGAGGACTCCATTGCTAATAATGGATTAACTAATAATAATGTCGATGCTTCTTTTACCATCACACCTGTTGAAGGAAAAGTAAATACTTACAAATTAGTGGCTCAGCCAAAGGGAGTTTTAAAATCATTATGGGATACAGGAGCGGGTACTTATTCGGGTAAAATGGAAGAGGAAATTTCTTTACCAGATGCAGGAACATATACAATTGTACATACTGCAATTGGTGCTGGAGGTGCAACAGCTACAAAATCACAAGATGTTGTAGTTGCTACGTCAGATCCTTTAAAAGGAAACCTAGTGCAAGGAGGTTCTTTTGCCAGTGCCGAAGATCAAGCAAAATGGACAGTTTTAAATCTTAGCGCTACAGGCGCAGCATTTTGGTCATTTGCCAATAGTAGTGCAACTATCCACTCTCCGGGAGGATGGGCACAGGAAGGAATTTATCAAGCAATAGATGTTGTAAAGGATAAAGAGTATACAATAGATATGAAAGTTTCTTCTTTGAGTGGTTCTGATGAAACTTGGTTTGAAGTGTATGCTGGTAAATCAGTTCCACAATCTGGAGTTGAATACAAAGACAATAAAGTTATGGGATTAAGCACTTGGGATGGTTGTGCAAAATCAGGTTTCTCAGGAATGCTTTCTGTAGTTGGTTGCGTGAAAAATGAAAAAACAGGCACAGTTTCTAACGTTGTCAAATTCAGTGAAAGCGGAAAAATTTACTTATTGATTCGCTCTGGTGGTAATACCTTCACTAAAGACGGAATTACAGTTTCAAAAATTGAATTCCGAGGAAAATAAAAAGTTAAGTTAAGTTTAAGTTTAAGTTTAAGTTTGGTTGTAAATAGCCCATAATCATTATGAGTATGGGCTATTTTTTAAATCCTTTATAGGTAGAACTCTATTTTGATTTCTTCTAAACTTCAATTTAAAAACATAATAATTGGAAGCGAATGAAAAAAAATAGCCTAAAAATTTTATGCCTTTTGTTTTCTGCTGCAGCATTTGCGCAACAGCCAAAAACAAAAAAAGAGTTTACAACCAACGGCAAAAAAATAACCGTTTATACTACCGCAGAAAACTCAAAGTTGAGATTAACAACTACAGATAATTTGACTTTTTCTGCTGCAAAACAACCCTTAGAAACAGAAACTTCTGTTTTTGTGGAACCATCTAAAAAGTTTCAGACTTTTATGGGAATCGGAGGAGCTATTACAGATGCTAGCGCCGAAATATTTGCTAAACTTTCAAAAGAAAAACAAGCAGAATTTTTAGATGCTTACTACGATAAACAAAAAGGAATAGGCTATTCTTTGCTAAGAACAACAATTCAAAGTTCTGATTTTAGCAGTGGAAGCTATTCTTATATCGAAGAAGGGGACAAAGAGCTGAAGACTTTTTCTATTGATCACGACAAGCAATTTCGTATTCCTTTAATAAAGCAAGCTATACACAAAGCAGGTGGAAAATTGATGACTTACGCTGCTCCTTGGTCGCCAAATGCTTTTATGAAAAGCAATAAAAATGTATTAAAAGGCGGTACTCTGCTTCCTGAATACTATCAGACTTGGGCCAACTTTTATGTAAAATTTATTAAAGCCTACGAAAAAGAAGGAATTCCGATTTGGGGAACTTCAACACAAAATGAGCCAATGGCTGTACAGACTTGGGAATCTTGTATTTATACGGCTGAAGCCGAAAGAGACTTTATCAAAAATTATCTTGGGCCAACTTTGAAAAAAGAAAATCTTGGTGATAAAAAAATAATTGTTTGGGATCATAACCGTGATTTGATGAATTATCGTGCTAACGTAATTTACTCAGATCCTGAAGCATCAAAGTATGTTTGGGGAATGGGATTTCACTGGTACGAGACTTGGTCAGGCGGAGCGCCAATGTTTGATAATGTAGGTAAAGTAAATGAAGCTTATCCAGACAAAAAACTGATGTTTACTGAGGGCTGTATTGAAAAATTTGATGCATCGAAATATCAATTTTGGGGTAATGCAGAACGCTACGGAATTAACATGATCCATGATTTTAATAACGGAACAGTTGCTTGGACGGATTGGAATATTCTTCTAGACCAGAATGGTGGACCAAACCATGTTGGGAATTTCTGTTTTGCACCGATACATGCAGATATCACTACAGGAGAATTAATCTACACGCCATCTTATTATTACATCGGACACTTTTCAAAGTTTATCCGTTTAAATGCTACTCGAGTAAGCACTGCAGTAAGCAAAAGCGCTTTATTGAGTACCTCTTTTTTAAATGCTGATGGAACCATGGCAACTATTGTTATGAATCAATCTGCAAACGACCTCACCTACAATTTGATTATTGGAGATAAAAAGGCAGAAGTAAAAATTCCGCCACACGCTATACAAACACTTGTTTATTAATATTTTGTAGTAAAGTAATGTAGAGGACTAATTTGAATCATCCATTTTAGTCTTCTCTTGCTTTTAATTTTAAAACGATTATTTAAGCAACATGAAAGTTACCTCTCAAATATTTCTATCAGCCTTTGTATTAATGCAATTAAGCTGTTTCACCTCAAAAATAACAGCTCAAAAAAATAATAAAATAAAGGTTTACACTACTGCCGAAAATACCAACTTGAAATTATCATTATCAAATGATTTAATTTCAAAAAACAACACTCAACAACAAAAAACATCAACAGTATCTATTCTAGTAAATACTGATAAAACTGACCAGATATTCCTGGGAATCGGAGGAGCAATTACAGATGCAAGCGCCGAAGTTTTCGCAAAATTATCGCCAAAAAAACAGCAGGAATTCTTAAATGCTTATTACGATAAAAATAAAGGTATCGGGTATACTTTGGCAAGAACAAACATTCACAGTTGTGATTTCAGCAGTGATAGCTATACTTATGTTTCTGAAGGAGACAAAGACTTAAAGACTTTTAATATAGATCACGATCGAAAATATAGAATTCCTTTAATCAAAAAAGCAATTGAAACAGCCGGCGGGAAACTAACGTTATTTGTTAGCCCATGGAGTCCCCCAGCTTTCATGAAAGACAATAATGATATTTTGCACGGCGGCGTTTTATTGCCTGAATTTGCTCCAGCTTGGGCATTGTATTACACCAAATTCATAAAAGAATACGAAAAAGAAGGAATTCCAATCTGGGGAATGACAGTTCAAAACGAACCAATGGCCAAACAAAGATGGGAATCTTGCATCTACACTCCAGAAGCAGAAAGAGATTTTCTTAAAAATCATCTTGGTCCAACTTTAGAAAAAGAAGGGCTCGCTTCTAAAAATGTCATTATCTGGGATCATAACCGAGGAGACATGCTAACTAAAAGAGCCAATCTTGTTTTCTCAGATCCCGAAGTTTCTAAATATGCTTGGGGAATTGGATTTCACTGGTATGAAACTTGGAATGGAGGTCCGCCTCAATTTGAATCGGTAGCAAAAGTTCATGAAGCATTTCCAAACAAAAATCTGCTTTTTACAGAAGGCTGTATCGAAAAATTTGATGCTTCAAAATATCAATTCTGGGGAAATGCAGAGCGTTACGGAATCAATATGATTCATGATTTTAATAACGGAACAGTTGGTTGGACAGACTGGAATATTCTATTGGACCAGAATGGAGGCCCAAATCATGTTGGGAATTTTTGTTTTGCGCCAATCCATGCAGATACAACAAAAGATGAATTAATTTATACTCCAATGTATTATTATATTGGGCATTTCTCAAAATTCATTAGACCAAACGCAAAAAGAGTGCTTGAAACCATAAGCGATAAATCTTTATTGAGTACTTCTTTTAAAAATTCTGACGGACAATTGATTACGATTGTAATGAATCAATCTGGAAAAGAGATTGTTTATTCTTTAGAAAATCAAACAGGAAAAACCACAATCACCATTCCGGCACATGCTATACAGACTATTGTATACTAATTGTCAGACTAACTAAAAAACCACAGAAAATGAAATTTAATTTAAAGAATATTATAAAAGCGTTTTTCGTCATGGCAGCCGTCATGGCTCAGGTTAAATGCTCTTCGTCAAGTGATCCTGTAGAAAATCCGCCTGTAGATCCACCAGTAACACCTCCAGTAGTAGTTGCAAATGATGTTGATTTCTGGTTGACAAAAGGAAATCAAAGTGCATTGTTAGAAAAACAAACTGTAAAATTAGGATTTGGCACAACGGCAAATGCTTATGCTAATATTGAAGTGAATGCCGCTCAAAAATATCAGACCGTTGATGGTTTCGGATATACTTTGACAGGAGGAAGCGTAGACGTTATAAACCAATTAAACGCAACAAAAAGAACTGCTCTTTTACAAGAATTATTCGGGAATGGAGAAAACTCAATTGGAGTAAGTTATATCAGAATCAGTATTGGAGCTTCAGATTTAAATGCAACGCCTTTTACTTATAATGATCTTGCGACAGGAGAAACAGATTTAAATCTAGATAAATTTAGTTTAGAAAAAGATAAAAATCTAATTGCCATGCTAAAAGAAATTCTGGCAATTAATCCTAAAATTTTAATTTTAGCAACACCTTGGTCTGCACCTATTTGGATGAAAGATGTCGCAAGTTTTAAAGGAGGAAAACTGAAAACAGAATATTATGATGTTTACGCTAAATATTTTGTAAAATACATTCAGCAGATGAAAGCAGAAGGGATTACAATTGATGCTATAACTCCTCAAAACGAACCTTTGCATGACGGAAACAATCCGAGTATGTATATGTCTGCTACAGATCAGGCCAATTTTATAAAAAACAGTTTAGGGCCGGCTTTTAAAACAGCAAATCTAAACGTGAAAATCATTGCTTACGATCACAATTGCGATAATCCGAATTATCCAAAAACCATTTTAGCAGATGCAGACGCTTATCCTTATGTTGATGGATCTGCGTTCCATTTATATGCTGGTGACATCACAGCTTTACTTAATGTTTACAATTCGTATCCAGCCAAAAATGTTTATTTTACAGAGCAATGGACTTCATCACAAGGGCAGTTTGAAGGCGATTTAAAATGGCATCTTCGAAATGTAATTATCGGCTCAATGAGAAATTACAGTAAAAATGCATTAGAGTGGAATCTAGCAAATAATGCAAGTTTTGGTCCTCACACAGATGGAGGCTGCAACATGTGTAAAGGTGCTATAACTATAACTTCAGGCAATAGTTTTGAGCGTAATGTAGCATATTATATTATTGCACATGCTTCAAAATTTGTCCCAATGGGATCTACTAGAATTGAAAGCAATTCTGGCGGAAGTTTGCAAAATGTTGCTTTTATCACGCCTTCTGGTTCTAAAGTCCTGATTGTTGAAAATGATGGTTCTGCAACGGAAACTTTCAACATTAAATTTAATGGAAAATGGGTAACAACTTCGCTTGATGCAGGTTCAGTTGGGACTTATACTTGGAAATAAATTTAGAACCATTCGTATGAAAAAAATAATTTTAGCAGCACAGCTTCTCATTTCGATTGCTTCTTTCGGACAAGGTTTCTTGCACAGAGACGGACAAAAAATTGTTGATGGTAATGGCAAAAATGTTCTTTTAAGAGGTTTAGGCCTTGGCGGATGGATGGTGCAGGAAGGCTATATGTTGAAGACCCAGCCATTTGCCAGTCCGCAATATCAAATTCGACAAAAAATACAAGATGTAATTGGCGAAGAGGGAACAAAAGAATTCTACGCAGCCTATAAAGCAAACGGAATCACAAAACGAGATATCGATTCTTTGGCAAAATGGGGATTTAATTCTATTCGTCTTCCAATGCATTACAATCTTTATACTCCACCAATCGAGCAAGAAAAAAGCGGTGAAATCACTTGGATCGAAGAAGGTTTTACCATGACAGACAATTTGCTGAAATGGTGTGCAGAAAATAAAATATACCTGATTTTAGATTTGCACGCTGCTCCAGGCGGACAAGGAAACGATGCGGCAATTTCGGACTTTGACACGACAAAACCTGCACTTTGGCAAAGCGAAGCTAATCAGAAAAAAATGATTGCTTTATGGAAGAAATTGGCTTCTCGTTACCGAGATAATCCTTGGATTGGCGCTTATGATATTATCAACGAGCCAAACTGGAATTTTACAGGATCAAACAAAAATGGCTGTGACGAAAATTCAAACGGACCTTTAAGAGATTTGATGGTTGCGGTTACAAAAGCCATTCGCGAAGTCGATACCAATCATTTAATTTTTATTGAAGGAAACTGCTGGGGAAATAACTACAACGGAATTTTTCCTCTTTGGGATGACAATCTAGCTTTAAGTTTTCACAAATATTGGAACTATACCGACAAGGCTTCGATTGAACAGATGTTGGGCTATAGAGAAAAATACAATGTGCCAATTTGGATGGGAGAAAGCGGAGAAAATTCGAATGTTTGGTTTAAAGATGCTTTGACTTTGGTTGAAACAAACAACATTGGATGGGCTTTTTGGCCAATGAAAAAAATAGACAATATTGCCGGAGTAACATCAGTTACTAAAATTCCAGAATATGATGTTTTATTGAAATATTGGAAAGACGGAGGACCAAAACCATCTCCAGAATTTGCAAAAAAGACCTTGATGAAAATAGCAGACAATTACAAAATGGAAAACGTAACTGTTAAGCCAGATGTAATAGATGCTATGTTTAGACAAGTGCAGACAGACGATACAAAACCATACAAGAAGAACGCAGTTCCGGGAAAAATTGCGGCAACGCATTATGATTTAGGTACAAACGGAAAAGCATATTCAGATACTGATTTTATAAATTACAGATCGGTAACTGGAAAAGACGAGCAATGGAATCGCGGTAATAGCATGAGAAATGATGGAGTTGATATTTTGCCATGTAAGGATAAAGATTCAAACGGCTATCAAGTTTCATTTATCGAAGACGGAGAATGGATTCAGTACACTGTCGACGCAAAAGAAGGAACTTACAATGTTGCGATTCGTTATTCGAGCGAAAAAGGAGAAGGGAAATTGTATTTAGAGACTGAAGGAGGAGCAAAATCAACAGTGATATTACTTCCTTCAACTGGAGGAAATGATAAATGGAAAACAGTTGTTTTATCTAATGTTGTATTGAGATCAGGTTCAAATAAAGTAAAAGCTGTATTTGAAAAAGGAGGTTTTAATCTGAACTATTTTGACTTTGTTATGAACAAAAACAAAAAGTAGACGAAATAATATTTATCTTGATATTCAATTTATTAACTAAACCATTTAAATAATAAAAAGATGAAAATAATCAATCTCGCCAATAGAGCAGCAGTATTTACTTTAATCCTATTGTTTGTATTTCAGTCTTGCAGCAGTAACAATGATACGACCGATAGTCCTGTCGTAGCTCCTGATAAAATCTCAGTACAAGTTGATGTAATTGGAAAAACTGCCGAAATGCCAAATGGAGACGGAAGCGGAAAAATTAATTTAAAGATCGAAGCTCCTAATGCAAAGTCATATAAGGTTGTGGTAAACAATGAAACAAAAGAGTTTACAACTAGCAATTTTTCATATGAATTTACTCAGCCAGGAACCAAAACCTATACTATTGATGTTACAGCATTTAATGGAATAAAATATATTAATACATCTACAACAGTAAATATTTTCGTAGCCAGAAAAATAATCTGGGCAGACGAATTCAATACAGATGGAGCTCCTGATTCTTCAAAATGGGGTTACGATT
Source organism: Flavobacterium sp. F52 (assembly GCF_000278705.1). Taxonomy (NCBI): domain Bacteria; kingdom Pseudomonadati; phylum Bacteroidota; class Flavobacteriia; order Flavobacteriales; family Flavobacteriaceae; genus Flavobacterium; species Flavobacterium sp. F52. The sequence goes on from NZ_AKZQ01000028.1 coordinate 22,453, forward strand.
TGGGAACTGGCAATGGCTGGGGAAATAACGAATTAGAATATTATACTGATAGATCTGAGAATGTAAAAATTGAAAATGGACTTTTAAAGATTACAGCAATCAAAGAAAATTATCAAGGAAGCCAATACACTTCGACAAGAATGCTGACAAAAGGTAAATTTTCTTTTAAATACGGAAGAGCAGAAGTTCGCGCAAAATTACCATCTGGTGGCGGGACTTGGCCAGCTTTTTGGCTGTTAGGAGACAATATTGGTACTGTGGGCTGGCCAGCATGCGGAGAAATAGACATTTTAGAATCAGTTGGAAACAATCCAAACGTAATTCATTCTTCACTGCATTCTCCAGGACGTTCAGGAAATACGCCAGATACCAAAACAACAACAGTTCCAAATTCGACAACTGAGTTTCACATTTATGCAGCCGAATGGAGTGCCGAAAACATCAAATTTTATGTAGACGATAATTTATTTTACACTTATAAAAACTCAAGCACAACTCCATTTAATGCCAAATTTTTTGTGATTCTAAATTTAGCAATGGGAGGAAATTTTGGTGGAACTGTAGATCCAAATTTCAAAAGTGCCACTTATGAAATTGATTACGTAAGAGTGTATAATTAACATAACTTTTAAATAGATTTTTTTCTTTAAAGCCTCGTAAACACTAGCTTTACAAGATTAAAATTTTTTAACATGAAAAAGATAAACAAACTTGTTTTTGCAGTGATGCTGCTTTTAGCCGTGAACTCATTTTATGGTCAGAATTTAAAAATTATGACTTATAATATTCGTTTGGATGTTGCTTCAGATGGAGAAAATGCGTGGCCAAAACGAAAGGATTATTTCACATCTCAGATTGGGTTTTACAGTCCAGAAATTTTTGGAGTTCAGGAAGCAACGCCAAATCAAGTTTTAGATATTGCATCGGCTCTGCCAAATTATAACAGATTTGGAGTAGGAAGAGAGGAAGGCGGATTGGGAGAAGCTTGTACGATTTATTATAAAAAAGATCGTTTTAAAGTGGAACAATCGAACACTTTCTGGTTGTCTGAAACTCCAAACGTAGTTTCAAGAGGTTGGGATGCAGCCTGCAACAGAGTTTGCACTTACGGACTTTTTAAAGATTTAAAAACGAAAAAACTATTTTGGGTTTTCAATTTGCATTTAGATCATATGGGTGAAGAAGCAAGGGTAAAAGGCGTACAGCTTGTTCTTTCTAAAATAAAAGAATTGAATACAAAAAATTATCCAGCTTTTTTAATGGGTGATTTTAACTCGGAACCAGATACAAAACAGATTAAAGAAATTAAAAATGTGATGGATGATACCAAAGATGTTTCAAAAGAAAAACCTTTCGGACCTTCTGGAACTTTCAATGATTTCAAACACGACCAACCCGTAACCTTATTATTAGACTACATTTTTATTTCAAAAAATAGTGGTTTAAAAGTTCAAAAACACGCAGTGTTAAGTGATTCTAAAGATTTAAAATATCCGTCGGATCATTTGCCTGTCTTAATAGAAATAGATTAAAAATGAAAAACATCAACAAAAAACTTCAAATCCTAGTTTTGCTGCCATTAATTGCGATGCAGTTTAACTGTGGATCTTCAAAAAGTGTTACTGCCAATTCTGGAAAAGTAGAATCTTGGATTACTACTACAGATGAAACTTCAAAACTTAAAAAACAAACTGATTTGGTTTTTAGCTCAGAAACAAACTCAAATCAGACTATTGAAGTAAATCCAGCTGAGAAATTTCAAACCATTGAAGGTTTCGGATTCTCGTTAACAGGAGGAAGCGCTCAGGCTATCAAAAAATTAGATAAGGCAAAAAGAGAAGCGTTACTTCAGGAATTATTTTCAAGAAAAGACAATGCAATTGGTCTAAGTTATTTAAGAATAAGTATTGGAGCATCAGATTTGAATGAAAAAGTTTTTTCGTATGATGATATGCCAGAAGGACAAACAGATATGAATTTGGAGCACTTTAATCTTGGTCCAGATTTAAACGATGTAATTCCGGTTTTAAAAGAAATTTTAGCTATAAATCCGAAGATTAAAATAATGGGATCTCCGTGGTCGCCTCCAGTTTGGATGAAAGACAATGGAAGTTCTAAAGGCGGAAGCTTACAGCCAAAATACTACGGAGTTTATGCTCAGTATTTTGTAAAATATATTCAAGCAATGAAATCGCACGGAATTGTTATTGACGCCATTACACCTCAAAATGAGCCATTACATCCAGGAAACAATCCAAGTATGTTAATGTTGGCAGAACAGCAGGCAGATTTTATTGGAAATCATTTAGGTCCCGCTTTCGCGAAAGCAGGAATCAAAACTAAAATTATTGTTTACGATCACAATTGTAATAAGCCAGAATATCCTTTGACGATTTTAAGAGATCCAAAAGCAAATCCGTTTGTAACAGGATCAGCTTTTCACTTGTACGAAGGAGACATTAGCGCTTTAACGACTGTTCATAATGAATTTCCAAATAAAGATTTGTATTTTACAGAACAATATACAGGATCGGGAACTAACTTTGAAACAGACCTAAAATGGAGTGTGAAAAATGTAGTAATTGGTTCAATGAGAAACTGGAGTAAAAATGCACTTTCGTGGGGATTGGCAAATGATGAGTTTTACAAACCTTTTACGCCAGGAGGATGTTCAACTTGTAAAGGAGCTTTGATGATTGACCAAAATCAGAATATCAAAAGAGAAGTAGGATATTATATTATTGGACATGCTTCTAAATTTGTTCAAGAAGGTTCGGTAAGAATTGGAAGTAATATTGCAGGAAACTTATATAATGTGGCTTTCAAAACTCCATCAGGACAAACCGTTTTAATTGTAGAAAATGACGGAGCTTCGGCAGAAACATTTAATATTAAATACAACCAAAAACAAACTACAACCACACTAAACGCAGGTGCAGTTGCTACTTTCGTTTGGTAAAAACTTAAGCTATGAAAAAAGTAACCACAATTACGCTGTTTATGCTTTCGCTTTTGGCGTCGGCACAACAGCAGACAATAGATCAGAAAGTCAATGATCTGTTGAAAAAAATGACAATTGAAGAAAAAGTCGGCCAGTTGAATCAATATACTGGCGATAATCAGGCTACGGGACCAATTACCATAAATCCAAACAAACAAGCGGAAATAAAAGCAGGTTTAATCGGTTCGATGCTAAATGTTATCGGAACAAAATATACCAGAGGATATCAAGAATTGGCGATGCAGTCAAGACTTAAAATTCCGTTGTTGTTTGGTCAGGATGTTATTCACGGATACAAAACCACTTTTCCGTTGCCTTTAGCTGAAGCAGCAAGCTGGGATTTAGCAGCTATTGAATTGGGTGCACGTGTTGCTGCGACCGAAGCAGCAGCAAGTGGAATTCACTGGACATTTGCTCCAATGGTTGATATTGCACGCGATCCTCGTTGGGGACGTGTAATGGAAGGCGCAGGAGAAGACACTTATTTAGGTTCTAAAATTGCTTATGCGAGAGTAAAAGGTTTTCAAGGAAATAAATTAGGAGATTTAAACTCGGTTATGGCTTGCGTAAAACACTTTGCAGCTTATGGAGCAGGTGTTGGAGGAAGAGATTATAACTCTGTTGATATGAGCGAAAGAATGCTTTTAGAAACGTATTTGCCGCCTTTCAAAGCCGCTTTAGACGCTGGAGCGGCGACATTTATGAATTCGTTCAACGATATTAACGGAATTCCTGCAACAGGAAATGCGCATCTGCAAAGAGATATCTTAAAAGGAAAATGGAACTTTCAAGGATTCGTAGTTTCAGACTGGGGATCAATTGGAGAAATGGTTGCTCACGGTTATTCTAAAGATCTTAAAGAAGCGGCTTATTCTGCTATTACTGCAGGAAGTGACATGGATATGGAAAGTAATGCATACCGCAAGAATTTAGCAGAATTAGTAAAAGAAGGCAGAGTTTCTATAGATTTGGTTGATGACGCTGTAAGACGTATTCTTCGCAAGAAATTTGAATTAGGATTGTTTGATGATCCTTACAAATATTCAGATCCAAAGAGAGAAGAAAAAGCATTAAGCAATCCAGAGCATAGAAAAGCGGCTCTTGAAATGGCTGAGAAAAGTATTGTTTTATTAAAGAATGAAAACCAAACTTTACCAATTTCAAAAAGCACGAAAACAATTGCTTTTATCGGACCAATGGTAAAAGAATACAAAGCCAATATGGGATTTTGGGCTGTTGAATTGCCAGAAGTAAACTACGATAAATGGGTAGTTTCGCAATGGGATGGTTTGCAAAATAAAGTAGGCAAAAACACTAAATTATTGTACGCAAAAGGCTGTGAGGTTACAGGTGACAATAAAGATGGTTTTGCAGAAGCTGTGGCAACTGCCAAACAAGCCGATGTTGTTATTTTGAGTGTTGGTGAAAGACACGATATGAGCGGTGAGGCAAAAAGTCGAAGCGATATTCATTTGCCAGGAGTTCAGGAAGATTTGATAAAAGCAGTTATGGCTACAGGAAAACCAGTTGTAGTTTTAATTAATGCAGGAAGACCTCTTGTTTTCAATTGGACAGCAGACAATGTTCCTGCAATTATGTACACTTGGTGGTTAGGAACTGAAGCTGGAAATGCAATTGCGAATGTTTTATTTGGAGATTACAATCCATCAGGAAAATTGCCAATGACTTTCCCAAGAGAAGTAGGGCAAGTGCCAATTTATTACAATCACTTCAGTACGGGAAGACCTGCAAAAGATGAAAATTCAACTAACTATGTTTCGGCTTATATCGATTTGAAAAATTCTCCAAAATTTCCTTTTGGATACGGTTTGAGCTATACAACGTTTGATTATTCTGGTCTAAAATTATCTTCAAATAAAATAAAAAGCAACGAAACAATTAAAGTTTCTTTCCAATTGAAAAATACTGGAAAAGTTGCTGGAGAAGAAGTAGTTCAATTGTATTTGAAAGATAAATTTGGATCTGTTGTGAGACCAGTTTTAGAATTGAAAGATTTCCAAAAATTGAAATTAAATGCAGGTGAATCTAAAACAATCGAATTTATAATTGACAAAGAAAAACTTTCTTTCTACAATAATAAATTAGAATGGGTTGCTGAACCAGGAGATTTCGAAGTAATGATTGGAGCTTCGTCAGCAGATATAAAATTAAAATCTGATTTTGAATTAGTAAATTAATTCATTGGCTAAAATTAAAAAGTAAAGTTTAACACATAGAAACATAGATTTTTGTGTTGTAAAAAAAGAACAAAAGAAACAGGTTTCTACACATAGACAACTATGTGTGTTTAAATTAGTGAAACGCCTTTTTTTTAAGTCTTCAAACTATGTTTCTATGTGTTAAAAATAATTATATAAATGCATTAAATAAAAAAGCGAGGCTTTAAAAACCTCGCTTTTTCTATATCCAAATTTTATTTAAGACGTTTCTTAAAACTGTATTTCAGCATATTCAACAAGCCTTCTTCAATAATGTCTATTCCAATTCCGAAATTACTGTCAGCAACTTCATGATGCGCATTTCTAAAATCTTCAAAATCTTCAATTGGAATTTCTAGATTGATTAATGGTTTATAATCAATACTTATAGAAGCGCCGTTTTTGGTCACTTTTTTACGGCTTATATAATCAAAATACGGATTTACAATAGTACTTTCTTGAATAGTATATTTTTCCTGGGTGTCTATCTTCTGATCTGTCGTTAAATTGATTTCGTATTTCTCGTTATCAAAATTATGCCAGAAAGAAAGGTCATTGTGCATAAAATCACGTGCTGCATTTTTAACCACATTTCGATCAAAATACATTAAAAAACGATTTTTTTCTGCATCGACAAAATACGGATTTTCAATCGAAGTGTTGTACTGCATTGTAAACTCGTTTAGCTTTTTGTCATCGCTTACAATCTCAATTGTTGCATCTTTAAAAATGGTCCTGATATCTGTTCCGTTTCTATCGTTAGAATAATTTAAAGTATAAAACAAGAAATTATTCCAGCTGTCTATTATTTCTCTTTTGTTAGTGTTTTTGAAATATTTACGCATATAATTGGCACGATTTCCTTTGTAAGTCGTAACCAGTTTTAACTTTCCTGTATTATTTTGAGCACTAAAATCGACTTTCTCATTTATGCCATAATAAGAAAATTTATGAGGTTCTTTAATCGCCAATTCCTGATTTGGTTTCACTTCCAAATAATGCATAAAATAGATGTAGCCACGGTTTTCAATTAAACCAAATTCATCTCTCGAAGTGGCATCAACAAAATAAGTTTCGCCTTTGTAATTGATTTTTACAATGACGTGATTAAAAGTCAATAGAGACGGAAGATAATATTTGATGTAATGATCTGAGTTGAAGTTTACCAATACCACAGAAGAGTCAACATTGATGTAATCTAAAACGACTTTCAATAAAACCGATTTTGCCTTGCAATCCCCCTGCTTATTCTCATAAGTTACTGATGGTTCCTGCGGTTTGTGGCCGTTCATTTCATCAGCATTAAAAATATAGTAAACATGACTCTGAACATAGTCAATAGCAAACTGTAACTTTTCGTCTTGATCTGCAATGGCATCTAGTTTTTCAACAAGATTTGGAGCAAATTCTTTTAGAGAAGCTTTACTGTAGATTTCTTCATAAAATGGAGAAATATAATTAGATAAATCAATCCAATTTCGATCTGTGGCAAAATCAATAAAAGGCGCAATTTCTCTATTAACATCAAACGAATTAATGTAATTTTCTTTTTCGATTACAAATCGCTCTCCTTTTTTCAGGTAATTGATTTCTGGTTCTATGACATTTCCCTCTTCATTTCTGAAAAATGTTTTTTTGTAAGCGATTGTTTCTTTTCTATCATTGATAAATGAAAATTTATATTTTCCATAAGCCCAATATGAACTTGGGGTAACGTATACATATTTAAGAAACTCTTTTCGCATAAAATCGCGATCTGTAAAAACCTTTGAGCGAGAATCTTCAGTAATTAAAACATCATAGAGGCGTAAATCCTTAATGGTAATATTTACTTTTTTGTTGCTGCTTAAAATACCGCCTTCACTTTGATTTTCGCTGTCTAAAACTTTAATTTTGGTATCGGCAATTTTATCAATCAAAACGCCATCTCTCAAAACGCTGATTCGGTGTATAACATATGTCTCATTTTCTTCGACAACAACATCTCTTACCGAAGCGCTTTCTAGGTTTGATGGTTCGTTAAGTGTATAGGCAACACAAGCATATTCGCTGTTTTCAGTATCACTTGTGTAATAAACTTTATCTAAGAAATAGCAGAAATCACGCCCTTCGTCAACTTGTTTATTAGAGAAATCCGATTCTTTTATATATTCAATAAGTTGATCGTCGTTAATTGTAGGCGCCCAGCTTTCTGGTTTTTGAATTTTGTAGTTTTCTGATTCAATGATGTTTTCCATGTACTTTTTCTATAGGGGTATATTCTTACTTTTAAAAAAGGCTAAAATAATTAATAAATAATGATTTTCTTTCATAATGATGTGAAATTTATAATAAAAAAAGCCTCACTAAGAGTGAGGCCACATTATAAATTATAAACAGGACAGGGTTATTTTATAACAGTATTTACAAAATCCATAGCGCCAATTCCTTTATAAGAAGCATACAAAGCTTTATCGAATGCTTCTTGCTTTTCTTTTTTGTTTTTCGCATCAGTTTCAATAATCATCTCATTGAAAATTCTTTCCTGTTCTTCACTGTATTTCAATGAAGCTTCTAAGAGATAGGTTTTAGAAACAAATCCAAAAGAATTTAGAATTTTACTTCTAATCTTTTGATTAAAATTTTTTAAAGGATTGGCATTCATAACTTTCTACATTTAATTTCTACACTCACTTTGAAGATAAATGGTAGTTGGTATTATTTTTTGTTGTTTTTTGTTTTCAATTTTTAACAATCGAAATCATTAATGTGTTATTCTGACGCAATGTACTTATTTTTTTTAAATTTGAATTTAAATTTTCGTTAAAATTGTAATTTCGACACTTCTGATTTAATTGAAAATCACTTTAGTTTTCTAAAATTGAAGTAAATTGCAGAGTTATTAAAAGAAAATTTATAATATTTTGATGTTAAAAGACATTTTAGATAACAACGAAAACTATCAGCCTGGACTTTCTATAGACTGTGTTATTTTTGGTTTTCACGATAATCAGTTAAAAGTTTTATTGATTAAAGTAGAACGAGCCAATAAATGGTCTTTGCCTGGCGGATTTATTCCTGTTGATCAGGACATAGATGCTGCGGCGATTACAGTGCTGAATAGTAGAACTGGTGTTGATGGAGTGTTTTTAAGGCAATTTGCAACTTTTGGAAAAGTGAATCGAAATGATCAGCATTTTGATAAAAAAACGCTGGAATACTTTCAAATTGAAGAAGAAAAAGCGAAGTGGCTCACCCGACGTTTTGTGACGATTGGCTACTATGCTTTGGTAGATTTTTCTAAAATTCATCCAAATCCGGCAGGCAGATTTGAAGTTGTTGAATGGATTGATCACAAAGAAGTTCCAGAACTTATTCTAGATCATCGTGAAATTTTGGATAAAGCTCTAGATACTTTAAGAATCGAATTGAATTTAATGCCAATTGGTTACAACTTATTGCCAGAGAAATTTACTATTCCAGAATTGCAAAAATTATATGAAACGATTTTGGACAAAAAGCTGGATCGCCGAAATTTTTTGCGCAAAATTACTAATATCGGAATTCTAACAAAACTTGACGAAAAGAAAAGCAATGTAGCGCACAAAGCTCCAAACTTGTATTCTTTTGATAAAGATAAATATGAAGAAGTCTTGAAGAACGGATTAAATCAAGGTTGGTAAATTTAACATAACGTAGACTAACAGGTTTTTAAAACCTGTTAGGTCTGATAAAAAAGCCGATATGATTACAATTGAAAACTTTAGAAAATTAGCGTTATCATTTCCTAATGCAACTGAAGAACCTCATTTTGAGAAAACTTCCTTTCGAGTTAAAAAGAAGATTTTTGCCACTTTTGACGAAAAAAATCATCATGCCGTTTTAAAATTAAACGAAATCGATCAATCAGTTTTTTGTGCGTCGAGCGAAAAGATTTTTTATCCAATTCCAAACAAATGGGGGAAACAAGGCTGGACAATTGTCGAACTTTCAAGAGTAAGACCAGAAATGTTTGAAGATGCCTTGATCCGATCTTACGAAACTGTGGCTTCGCAAAAGAAGTAAACTTCTATCTCACAATGGTTCTAAAAGTCAAATTAACTCTTGGTTTCTGAGTACTTTTTGTTGGAGGAAGCCTGTGAAGCCAATGTGTTTGTGTTTCATCTTTCATAACCAGCAAGCTTCCATGTTCTAAAATCAGAGAAATGGTTTCTTTAGATTCTTTATGTTTGAAAGCAAATTTGCGTTCGGCACCAAAACTTACCGATCCAATTGCGCCATTTTTCTTTAAATCTTTTTCGGCATCGCTGTGCCAAGCCATTCCTTCTTCTCCAGTGTGATATAAATTCAGAAGGCAAGAATTGAAAGTTTCTCCTGTTTTTTCTTCGATAATTTTTTTTAATTCTAAAAGTTCAGGAGTCCAAGGCAAAGCTTTTTTGGTAATATTCGAATACGTGTATTCAAATTCCTGATCGCCATACCACGCAACTTTCCTTTTGGTCAAAATTAATTTTCCGAAGATAACAGCTTCATCATTTTTCCATTCAATTGTATTTAATAAAATATCACGGTAGAAGTTGGCGTCTGTTCTCGAAAATAGTTTTCCATAATAATTCACCGTTCCATCTTTCGGAAGCAGATTTGTTGTTTCGTCTATTTGCGGATTAAATAAGTCCATTTTTCCATTTTTGATAGTCTGATTTCATACAATGACCACAAGGCCTGAAACCATTTTGTTTGGCATCTTTTTCAGAAGAAAAGAAGACACGATTTTCCGTTTTCATTCTTTTTCCCGAAGAACATTTAAGTGTTCCGTAGATTTTTAATTTTTGGTTGCCACCGAAACAAATTTCGCCATTTTTAATTTTATTTCGAAGTTCTGAATCGGTTATTTTGTTGTGTTGCAGCATTTATTTTTTTCGTTTTTTTATCGTAGAGACGCACTGCAGTGTTTAAAGTTTTTCCGCCACGAATTCACGAATTATTTTTAAAATCTATGCGGATCGAATTTGTTTAATTTGTGAATTCGTGGCAGAAAAAATATTCACGAAAGGGCATCATGAAAAATAATTCCCAATGTATATCTTTCACCCGAATGAACTTCGCTTACGCCATGTTTCATATTCACACGATAATAACCTTTCGTGCCTTTTACAGGTCTGAAGTTGGTGGTAAAAATCAAAATATCTCCTTTTTTTGGTTTTAAAACAATCGCTTTAGATTGTGCTCTTGGCGTTTGTTGTGTTAAAACAAATTCACCGCCAGTAAAATCTTCATCAGGTTCATTTAGAAAAAGCACAATTTGAATAGGAAAATAAACATCTCCATACAAATCCTGATGTAAAGTATTAAAACCGCTTTTGCCATATTTCAGAATTAAAACTGTAGCTTTCAGCTGATTATTGGCATGACATTGTTTTAGCAAATCATCATGTTTTGCTGGAAATGTCGTGTCTATATTTAAAGCTTTCATCCATGCATTTGCGATTGGTGCCAATTTGGGATAAATTAAAGTTCGAATGTTTTGGATTAAATCTGGAAGCGGATAATTGAAATATTTGTATTCGCCTAAACCAAATCTATAACGTTCCATTACAACTGTTTTTCTATATAAATTTGGATTGTCATAATCGAATTTTAAGTCTTCGCATTGTTCATTATTAAGCACTTTTGGAATGATTGCGAATCCATTTTCGTGCATAGATTCGGTGATGCTCTCCCAGTTTAGAGATTCTATTTTTGTTTTCATGGTTTTGTTTTTGATAAACCGCCATCAACTCTTATTTCGATTCCGTGAATGTAAGAAGCATCATCTGAAGCTAGAAAAAGTGCTGTTTTGGCAATTTCAGATGGCTCTCCAAAACGTTGAAACGGTAGAGAAGGTGTAACGGCATCGATTGTATTTTGGATATTTTCCTGACTCATACCCGTATTATTGAAAATATTTGTGGCAATGTAACCTGGACTGATTCCGTTTACGCGTATTTTTTTTGAAGTGCATTCAGCGGCAAAAGTTTTGATAAAAGATTGAACAGCAGCTTTTGCAGCTGTGTAAATTGACATATTGGACTGGCCGATATCGGTTAAAAAAGTCGTATTTAAAATAATTGAACTTCCTTCTGGCATTAATGGCAAAATCTGCTGTACGGTAAAAAAAGTTCCTTTAACCAGCATATCAAAAACTTCATCAAATTCTTCGATTGTGACATTTTCAATAGAATTGAATTTTCCATATCCAGCATTTACAAACAAAACATCTATTTTATTGGCATGCTTTTTTATCTGATTTTGAAGTTCGAAAATGTCTGATAACTGTCCTGCGTTCGAAACAATTCCGATTGCATTTTTTCCTAATTCTTCAACGGCCTTATTTACTGTTTTTTCACTGCGTCCAGTTATAATTACTTTTGCTCCATTATTGATAAATTCTTGAGCAGTTGCAAATCCCATTCCGTTGGTTCCGCCTGTGATAAAAGCGGTTTTGTTTTTTAGTTTTTCCATTTCGTATGATTTTAGAATGCAAAGTTTCTAAAATCGGAAAGGGTAAAAAATCCGAAACTTGCGGTTTTGAGATTTGGGATTTTTAGCCACGACCCGAGTGATAGAGAACGGACGAAGTAATTCACGAATTATTTTTAAAATCTATGTGCATAGAATTAGTTTAATTCGTGAATTTGTGGCTAAAAAAATTAAAGATTTATGTGTGCACCTTCCCAGCCAATTATGGCTGTTTTTCGGGTATTTCCCCACATATAGCCGCCAAAGGTTCCAGAAGACTGAATCACGCGATGGCACGGAATTAAAAACGCAACAGGATTACTTCCAATGGCAGTTCCAACCGCTCTCGATGCATTTGGTTTTTGAATTTGGTGTGCAATCGAACCGTAAGTAGAAAGCTGTCCCATTGGAATTTTAAGTAAAGCTTCCCAAACTTTCAGTTGGAAGTCTGTTCCTTTCAGATGCAGTTTTATTTCTGATAATTTACTCCAATCATTTTGGAAAATGAATAATGCATTTTGCTGCGCTAAATCTAGTTTCTGGGTAAAAGATGCATTCGGAAATTTATCTTTCAATGCAAGAAATCCGGTTAATTCATCTTCGGCGAAAGCCATAAAACAAACGCCTTTTGAAGTCGATGCAACAATAATATTTCCAAACGGACTTTCTGCGTAACTATAATTGATGGCCAAGTTTTTTCCGCCGTTTTTATATTCGGCAGGAGTCATTCCTTCGATGTTTACAAACAAATCATGAAGGCGACTTGTTCCTGATAATCCTGTTTCAAAAGCAGTTTCAGAAACGGTTGCCTGATGTTCTTTGAGTAATTTTTTGGCGTGTTCGATGCTTGTATATTGTAAAAATTTCTTCGGACTAGTTCCTGCCCATTCACTAAAAAGCCTTTGAAAGTGAAACGGACTTAAATGTACTTTTTCTGCCACTTCATCTAGATTAGGCTGATCTTTAAAATTTGCTTTGATATAATCAATTGCTTCTGCAATACGGTTATAATTAATGGTTTCTTGTGTGTTCATTTTTCTTCCATTTTATAAGGCAAAGATCGATTGGTTTTGACAAGTATAAAATCCGAAACTTGCTGAGTTTTTTAACCGCAAACCGCGCAATCCCGATAACTATCGGGATACGCAAAGTTCGCGATGTTTTTAATCTCAAAGACGCAGAGGCACAAAGGTTTTTCTCAATTTTGCCTTCTTGAGCTAAGCCGAAGGATCTCAAATAACTTTACAAAGATTATAAACTTAAAATAAAATTTTGCGATTCTTTGTCTTTGTGAAGTGTTATAACGAATTTACTATAATTCTTTACTTATTTGATTATTTGTCTTAAGGGTTTAGTGATAATCCTACGCTGAAAAATAATCTTACTTTGTCAATATTATTGATCCAAGAAGTATCAAAATGAATCGGACCTAAAATGGACTGATAAGAGATCGCTGCGCCTCCTGATATTACAAGACTGGTTTCTAAATTATCATCCCAATTTCCTTTTGGATTAAAGGCATGGTTTATATAGTCGTTAAAAGTGTCAAAACCGACAGATGCGATATTGAAGTGAGGGGTGAGGTAAATTTTTCCGGTTAAGTTTATTTGAGACCCAAGTTTGAGTCCCATATATTGTGTAACATTAAGTTCGTCCTCATGGAGCCCTGCAAATGAGAAACGGTTGCTGCCAGAATTTGGGATAATGCCACCTATAAAATATTTTGCTGCATAGCCAAGTCCTGAAAATGGAAGATCCTCATTTTTAACTTTATCCTGAAAAATAAAATAAGTATCGAATCCTACAATTCCTGTAATTTTCTTTTTTATGGGTAATCTCTTTTCATAGGTTAGGCCCAATTTGGTGTAGCCATTTGTTGAGCCAGAAACACGTGAAAGGTCTGGATCGTAAAGTGAGACATCAAGATCGGTTAGAAACGATCGTGCCAAATTTGATTTTATAATAGTTCCTTCTGTGGCAAAGAAAACTTTATCCATGTCATTATAAGAATAATGCAAGTTGAATTCAATATTGTTAAAGCTGTAGTTATTGATGCTTAAAGAATTGGGATTGTATTCGCGGTCATATTTTGGTTTTAGATTTGTGTAACTGTAGTTTAGTCCAAAACCGACATAACTTTTTAGAGAATTTAAATTTCTGTTTATCTCATTATTGATTTCAAGAGTGTTGTAAAGTATATTGTCTGATGCTTTGCCATTGATATATATCTCCTGGCGTAATAGAGCCCCATAAGCTTCCGACATCCACCACCATTCTCTATGCTGTCCAAAATTTTTCTGATAATTAATTCTTGCTTTTGGCTGTTCGGCGATATCTACGGTTAAGAGAAGACGCGATGCATCTGCAAGGACATTTCTCCCTGTGTAGTTAAAAATTATTCCGACACCTCTATATGTATCATAATGAATTGAGGTGTTGAGCTGGTTTTTAGCACGTTCAAAACCGAATAAGGTAATACCTAATTTGTCTTCGTCTTTAATGAAATAACTATACGTAATCTCATCAAAAAGATTAGTTCCCATGGCTCTGTTAATGCCTGCTATTAAATCTTTGGTAGTATATTTTACATGTGTTTTAAGGTTTGCCCTTCCAACAACGAGGGGCATATTTTCAGGACTTATTTTTTTGTAAACAATTGTATCGAGAACAAACTCATTTGGCATATCGGGCAGTTTATGAGTTCTCTGCTGAAATCCTTTTAACTTTTCTGATAATGCGATTAAAGCGGGAAGATTTTGATTTGTGGCAATTTTGCCGTCTTTGTAGATTTCATTGCTATTGGTAAAATCGGCAGTAGAAAAACGAAGATTAGGTAAGTGATCAACCAATATTGTACATAAATCGCGATTCGCAGGATTTTTGATGTTACTCGGAAACATACTAGTCTGCATCAATATGGTCATAAGATTGTTAAGCTTATCTACAGGTTCCATTCCGCCACCGACATCACTTCCAATAATAATATCGGCACCCATTTGTTTGGCGACATCAGTAGGGAAATTATTTAATACTCCACCGTCTACCAAAACTGTTTTCCCGTAAGGCATGGGCTTGAAGATAGCGGGCAACGACATGCTGGCACGCATAGCATAAGATAAACTTCCTTTGCTTAAAATAACTTCTTTTCCTTCGACCAAGTCTGTAGCCATAGCTCTGAAAGGAATCGGCAGACTGTCAAAATCTTTAACATTGTAAACAGGAAAGGTTAATTCGGAAAGATATTCTCTTAAGTTTTGATCATTTAACAAAGAACCAATGCTGTTAAGTTTTCCGTCTTTAACACCTATTCCAACCAAATACCTTTGAAATTCTCTTTTTTCTTCAGCACTTACGGCTCGTAATGATTGGCCTCCGCCTAAGAGTTTATCCCAATAAATATCTTTAGTGATTTTTTCTATACTGTCACCAGAATATCCCATTGCATATAAACCACCTATAATGCTTCCCATACTGTTTCCAACAATAAGATCTGGAACAATATGTAAAGAATCTAGTTTTTGTAAAAGAGGAATATGTGCAATTCCTTTTGCACCGCCGCCGCTTAAGACCAATACGACTTTAGGCTTTTTTTCCTGAGAGAAAAGAAAGTGCGGAAGAGCTAGAAAAAATAAGAAGACAAATAAATAAGATGTTTTTTTCAAGATTACAGTGTTTATGTAGTTGAGAAATAGTAACTTATTTTAATTACTAAAATTAAGGAGTTATTCTTTACAAAGTATATTTTTTATAGAAATCTTTTTTGACCGTTAAAAACAAAACCCGACAAGTTTTAAAACCTGTCGGGTTTGAAATATGTAATTAAAGAAATCTAAAATCAGAAATCTTCAATCTAAAATCAATTAATATCTGTAGTATTCTGGTTTGAATGGACCTTGAACTTCAACACCAATGTAAGCCGCTTGATCTTCACGTAAAGTTTCTAATTCAACGCCTAATTTAGCTAAGTGCAAAGCAGCAACTTTTTCATCTAAATGTTTTGGTAACATGTAAACTTCGTTTTTGTAAGCTGCACTGTTGTTCCATAATTCGATTTGAGCTAAAGTTTGGTTTGTAAATGAATTACTCATTACGAAACTTGGGTGACCTGTAGCACAACCAAGGTTTACTAAACGACCTTCAGCCAAGATAATGATATCTTTTCCAGCGATAGTATATTTGTCAACCTGAGGTTTGATTTCGATTTTAGAAGCACCGTGGTTTTTGTTTAACCAAGCCATGTCGATTTCGTTGTCAAAGTGTCCGATGTTACAAACAACAGTTTTGTCTTTCATTTTTTCGAAATGACTTCCAACAACGATATCTTTATTTCCTGTAGTTGTAATGATGATATCAGCATTAGCAATCACAGTATCTAATTTTTTAACTTCGTAACCGTCCATTGCAGCTTGTAAAGCACAAATTGGATCGATTTCAGTAACTGTTACAATAGAACCAGCACCTCTAAAAGAAGCGGCAGTTCCTTTTCCAACATCACCATATCCGCAAACAACTACTCTTTTTCCAGCTAACATTAAGTCAGTTGCACGACGAATAGCGTCTACTGCAGATTCTTTACATCCGTATTTGTTATCAAATTTAGATTTAGTAACAGAGTCGTTAATGTTGATTGCAGGCATTGGTAAAGTTCCAGCTTTTACTCTTTCGTAAAGTCTGTGAACACCAGTTGTAGTTTCTTCAGAAAGACCTTTAATTCCAGGAACCAATTCTGGGTAGCGGTCAATAACCATGTTAGTTAAATCTCCACCATCATCAAGAATCATGTTCAATGGTTTTCTGTCTTCGCCAAAGAATAAAGTTTGCTCAATACACCAGTCAAATTCTTCTTCATTTAAACCTTTCCAAGCGTACACAGAAATTCCAGCGGCAGCAATTGCAGCAGCAGCCTGATCCTGAGTAGAGAAAATGTTACAAGAAGACCAAGTAACTTCTGCACCAAGAGCAATTAAAGTTTCGATCAAAACAGCAGTTTGAATCGTCATGTGCAAACATCCAGCAATACGAGCACCTTTTAATGGTTGTTCATCTTTGTATTCAGCACGAAGTGCCATCAAACCTGGCATTTCAGCTTCAGCTAGTTCAATTTCTTTTCTTCCCCAAGCCGCTAGAGAAATGTCTTTTACTTTATAAGCCACATAAGGCGTAGTTGTAGTACTCATTTATAGTATATTTGTATATTGTAAAATTTTTGCAAATTTACGTAATAGGTTTTTAATTTTACTAATTTCTGTAAGATTTGTGAAATCTTTAATTTCTTAATCTCTAGAATGTTAATCTAAAAATCGTTTTTAACCGTATAAGTGATGTAAGTTCATTTAAAAAAGATTCGGAAACTATTACCTTTGTTGCGAATTGCTTATATTTACTAATGCATTCTTTAAGCCGCCAGCCATATTTTCTTAAATGGCTTATATGGTTTAAAATTTACCACCAATAATTCATAATTAAAAAGTAATGCCTTTATTTCAGACCATACAATTCAATGCAACTACTAAAATCTTAATTTGGGAAATAACCGAATCTTTTGAGGAATTGTATAACAGAGTAACTTTGAAAGAAAAGACACAGCGTAGATTGGACGGAATGAAGTCGCAGATGCATCAGCGTGCTTTCTTGAGCGTTAGAATGCTGATTCAGGAAATGGGTTTTACAGATAAAGATCTGCATTATGATGAGTTCGGAAAACCGTATTTTGACTGTGATAATCATATCTCAATTACACATTCGTACCATTTTGCAGCGATTATTATAAGCAAAGAAAAGGTTGGAATTGACATGGAATTACAACGAGAGAAAATCCAGAGAATTGCAGACAAGTTTACCGATTATGAATGCAAGTATTTAGAACCGAAATCTACAGAAGAATACATAAAAAAACTTACCGTAATCTGGGGAGCCAAAGAGGCGATCTTTAAAATAAGAAATGAAAAAGGTATAAGTTTTAAAGATCATATTAATGTAAATAACTTCTCTTTAGGAGAAACCCAAACGCAGGCAAGTCTTCATTTTGATGATTTAGTTAAAGATTTTGATGTACATTATCAGGAAGTCAAATCTGATAATTTTGATGGAACTTTTACTTTGGTTTATGCTTTTGAGAAATAGATTTTTAGTCTCAGTCTCAGTTTTCAGTTTAAACTTCACTTTCTTTTTGTCTGTGCTGAAACATGCTCATGTATAGAAAAGTACTCATTTTACGTGCGCGTCTTTTTAGTGTTTCAGCGTTTTCACCTTCAAAATGCTCGTCAATGGTTTGGAACCAATGATTTAACCAGATTCCGAATTCATTTGGTGTAATTTTTTCATCAAAATGAGCATCAACTTCATTATGAACAGCATGCGGATTTCCTTTGTATTTGCGAACGCCAAATAGATTGGTTTCCCAAAAATCAGTCAGTTTTTCGAGATGCGCATCCCAATCAGAAATCATTTCATTAAAATAAAAGCCGATTTCTCGATCGGCTCTTATTTTAGCATAAAACTGATGAACCAAAAAGGAAACATCGGCTCTGTTTTCTATTTGTTTTTTCATAGAATAAAGCTATTCAAAAGTATAAAGAACAAACTTAAAGATGCACTTAGCATTATAAGATTGAAAACTACTTTGTGTTTCATTTGTGCTAAGATAGATGTATTTGCGAAAACGCAAGCTAAAACAATGATTCCTAGCTGAATCATTTGCGGAATAGAAGTTCCGTTGGCTAAAACATACATAGCCGCAGCGCCTCCTAAACAGCTTTGTCCGATTACTGCCATTGCAGCAGAGCCCATATAATTTCTATTGAAAATGTCGAATGTTGTTTGATATAGTGTCATGATATTCAGTTTTTTATATCAACAAAATTACAGCTACAATAGTACTCCATTTTATGATTAAAATCATAAAACGAGATTTTTTTTATCTGTATACTTTTCGGTTAATAATCTTCAACTCACCTTTTTTTTCCAATGCTTTTATCGTTCTTATAACCGTTTCTACACGTAAACCAGTTAAATCGCCGATTTGTTGTCTGGTAAAATTTATGAGATAACCATTTTTATCTTTTTGAAAATTGAAATAAGCGATTCCGTGATCAATCAGTTTTAATACGCGATGTTCGGGTTCGTGTGTAGAAATTTCTGCTGCCATAACCGATTTATAATACAATCTCTGCGCTAGATTTTCGATTATTTTGATGCTCACTTTTGGGTTATATTCTAAAAGCTTCATGAAGTTTTCTTTTGGAAGAATAAAAATTTCGGTATTTTCTACAGCAATTGCATTTGCTGGATATTTTTGATTTAAAAATAATGGTGGCTCGCCAAAAGATTGCCCGTTATAAAAAATGCCTTGTATAAATTCACGTCCATCATCATTATAATTGCTCATTTTTACCTCGCCAGAAATAATTTGGTAATAATGCAAGGGCAGATTTCCTTCTTCGAAAATAATATCATTTTTATCAAATGATTTTTTTATAACTCCATACTTTTCTAGTAATTCAACTGTAATCATAATGTGTTATTTATATTGTCAATAGAAGTTGAACAAATATAATTCATTCAAAATAGTTCTTCTGCATTAAAAATCTTTTACTTTTACATCCTGTATGCAAGAACAAATTCTCACTATTAGACAACAGATTTTAGAAGCTAAAAGCAATGGACAAAAATTACTGGCAGTGCTTTTGGATCCTGATAAAATTGTATTGGAAAATATCAATCATTTAATTGAGAAAATTAACCAATCGCCTGCAACTCATATTTTTGTTGGAGGTAGCGTTGTTCAGAATACTATTTTAGAAGAATTAATTACTGCATTAAAACAAAAAACAAATCTACCAGTTATTTTATTTCCTGGCGATCCTTCTCAGATTTCACCAAAAGCCGATGGTATTTTGTTTCTGTCTTTATTGTCTGGCCGAAATCCAGATTATTTGATTGAATATCAAGTTCAAGCCGCCCCAATTCTTAAAAAAACTAATCTTGAAGTTATTTCTACAGGATACATTTTAATAGAAAGCGGTAACGAAACTGCCGTTGCCCGTGTAAGTAAAACAAAACCTTTAAGTCGTGAAAATCTTGATTTGGTTTTGGCGACAGCTCAGGCAGGAGAAATGCTAGGAAATCAACTGATTTATTTAGAAGCGGGAAGCGGTGCAAAACAGTCTGTTCCGACAAAAATGATTGAGCTTGTTGCTCAAAACATTCAAATTCCTGTTATTGTTGGAGGAGGAATTGTAGATTTGCACGGAATTCAAAAAGCATATAAGGCTGGCGCGGATTTGGTTGTTATCGGAACTGCTTTTGAAAATAACAGTCGTTTTTTTGAGTTATAAATGTTAAATACCACATTTAAATGATAGATTTTTTTCTAGATAGTTACAAAAATGCACCTTTATGGCATATTGCTTTAGAGTTTTTGGTTTTTGTATGTGGAATTTTAAGTGTTTGGTTTGCAAAAAAAGAAAATATCTGGGTGTATCCAACAGGATTAATAGCCACTGTAATATCGGTTTATCTTCTTTACGTTGCAGGTTATATCGGAGACATGATTATTAATGCTTATTTTTCAATAATGAGTATTTACGGTTGGTACGTTTGGGCAAAAGGCGGACCAGTTGATGATAATCTGCCAATTACCCGTACAAATTTTAATGAAAAAATAATTGGAATCTTACTGTTTATTGTGACTGTTTTTGTAGTTTTCGGGATTTATAAATATTTCGACTATGAAATACATAAAGACAATTATGTTGATATGATTTCTTCTGGAATATTTTTCGCGGGAATGTGGTATATGGCCAGAAAAAAAATAGAAAACTGGACACTTTGGATTATTGGTGATATTATTGTTGTGCCTCTCTATGCTTATCGTGGTTTAGGGATGCTGTCACTTCAGTATATAATTTTTACAATTTTGGCTATTTCAGCTTATTTAGAATGGAGAAAGATCTTAGACAGCAAAAAACAACTATCATAAAAATTGCTTTGTTTGGTCCTGAAAGTACAGGAAAAACAACCTTAGCAAAACAGCTTGCAGACTATTACGAAACTGAATGGGTTCCTGAGTTTGCGCGCGACTATTTACAGCAAAAATGGGAGGAGAATAAGCATATTTGTGTAGCCGATGATATGATGCCAATTGCGTATGGTCAAACTGCATTGGAAAACGAGAAACTGGCAAATGCAAATAAATACCTGTTTTGTGATACCAATTTAATGGTGACCAAAGTATTTTCTGAAATGTATTATGGTTTTTGTGACCCGCTTTTAAATGAAGCGGCACTAAAACACGAATATGATTTGTTTTTCCTGACAGATATTGATGTTCCTTGGGAGAAAGACGATATTCGTGATACCCCAGAAGGAAGAGAGACGGTATTTTCTGTTTTTAAACAAACTTTAATCGATACAAAAAAGCCTTTTATAACCTTATCTGGCGACAAAGAAACACGTTTGGCAAAAGCAACAGCTATTATTGATGAGTTGACGATTGCTAAAGAAAAAGGATTTACATCATCAGATTTCGTTCAAATTTATGATAGGGGAATTCCTTTTGAAAAAATTCTAAAACAGCTGGAAATCCTTGACAATGGAATTGCAAAAAGTAATTTAGTTAGTCCGGCCACAACCGCTAATGGAATTTTAAGTTTGTCGGAAAATGAGTTCGAAGAAAAAGCAGTCTTTTTTGATGAACAGAAAGAAAACTTAAAAATTAAAAAGTTTGTTCCTGCTTCTGGAGCGGCAACGAGGATGTTTAAATTTTTGAATGCGTTTTTGAATGATTTTGATATTCAAAAAGAAACTATCAATGCTTATATCAATAGAAAAAAAGATAAGGAACTTGCTATTTTTATCATCGGGATGGATAAGTTTCCTTTCTTCAAAGCTATAGATCAAAAATTAAGAGAAATTTATCCTGATTTTGAAACGCTTGAACGAGATTACAAGAATTACTATTTTATAAAATTATTGTTATCTCCTGATTATTTCAACTTCGCTAATAAACCAAAAGCGGTATTACCTTTTCACTGGTACGAAACACATATTGCGACTCCAATTGAAGAGCATTTAAATGAATGCATACATTATGCTAGTTCAAATAAGGTGTCTAATTTGCATTTTACTGTGTCAGAAATTCACCAAGATTTGTTTTACAAAGGTGTTGATGAGGTTATAGAAAAAATTGAAGAACCCGCTGGAGTTAAAATTAATATTGGGTATTCTTATCAAAATAAAAGTACAGACTCAATCACTATTGATGAGGAAAACAAATTAGTAAAAGATAAAAATGATAATTTAGTATTTAGACCAGGTGGACATGGTGCTTTGATTGAAAATCTAAATGATCTTGACGCTGATGTGATCTTCATTAAAAATATAGATAATGTCATTCAGAATCATATTGATAAAATTACATTATACAAAAAAGCACTGGCAGGCGTTTTAATCGAAATACAGCAAAAAGTTTTTTCTTATTTAAAGGCAATTGACCAAAATGAAATTAAAGAAAATCATTTAGCAGATATTATTTTATTTTTAAAAGAAGAGCTAAATGTTGGAATGAATAATGACTTCAGCAAATTTACTTTTGAAAATAAAATAAGTAAAATTAAGGAGCTTTTAGATAGACCAATACGTGTTTGCGGAATGGTGAAAAATGAAGGAGAACCGGGAGGAGGACCATTTTGGGTAATGAATGATAAAGGAGTGAATTCTCTTCAAATTGTTGAAACTTCTCAAGTAGATTTGACAAGTAAGAAGCAACAGACAATTTTATCAGAAGCAACACATTTTAATCCTGTAGATTTGGTTTGTGGTATAAAAAACTACAGAAACGAAAAATTCGATTTATTGCAATTTGTAGATCAAAAAGCGGGTTTTATTGTAGAAAAGAGTGTTGATGGGAAAACAGTGAGAAGCTACGAATTACCAGGTTTATGGAACGGATCGATGGCCAATTGGTTAACCGTTTTTGTTGCGGTTCCTTTGATTACTTTTAATCCCGTAAAAACGGTAAATGATTTGTTGAAAGCAGCACATCAACCACAATAATATGGATTCAGACAAAATCATATTGGAATTAAACTTTAAAGCCGTTCGAAGCAGTGGTTCTGGCGGACAAAACGTGAATAAAGTTTCGTCTAAAGTTGTTCTGAATTTTGATCTGAATGCTTCTCAAGCCTTGTCTGATGAAGAAAAATTATTGTTGCAACAAAACATTTCAGCAAGATTGACTTCTGAAAATATCTTAATTTTAAATTGCGACGAAGACCGAAGCCAGCTTAAAAACAAAGAAATTGTTACGAAACGATTTCTGGAAATTATCAAAAAAGGATTGTATGTTCCTAAAGTCAGGAAAGCAACAAAAGTCCCGAAAGCAGTAATTAAGAAAAGAATCAAAGACAAAAAGAATCTTTCTGATTTAAAGCAATCAAGAAGAAAACCAAACATAGATTAAATCTTAATTTTAAAATTCCAAATTCCAAAAAAGATCCTTCAAGGTAGCTTTTGGAATTTGGAATTTGATTTTTGTAATTTTTAACATTACATTTGCACTGTCTCAAAGGGGTGCTCTAAATAACGAGCTGAGATCATACCCAAAGAACCTGAGCGAGTAATGTTGCTAAGGGAAAAACGACACTATCGAGCGTGCACACTTTATTTTGTCGGGAAACACATTTATTAATTTAACAAAGAATAATTCCCCCTTTTATTCGTAATTCTTTACGAATGAAAACTATTTTTCAAGGTGCTTCTAAAGGCACAAAGTTGCAAAGGTTTAAAGGTTCCGAGTTGAACTGCAAATCTATTTTCTTTCTTCTATTTTCTTTCTTCTATTCTCTTTTCTCTTTTGCACAACAGCAAGATTCTACAAAAGTGAATCAGCTTGATGATGTTTTAGTTTCTGCGGTTCGTGTTACTTCAAAAACTCCAGTTAGTTTTAGTAATATGGACAAAAAGGAAATTAAATATAGAAATTTAGGTCAGGACATTCCAGTTCTGATGAACTATCTCCCTTCAGTTGTAACTACTTCAGACGCTGGTAATGGTGTTGGTTATACAGGGATCAGAGTGCGTGGAAGCGACGCTACACGTGTAAACGTAACCATAAACGGAATTCCGTACAATGATGCAGAAAGTCAGGGAACTTTTTGGGTAAATATGCCCGATTTTGCTTCTTCTGTAGAAAGTCTGCAATTGCAGCGTGGTGTGGGAACATCAACAAACGGTGCGGGAGCATTTGGTGCTAGTTTAAATTTATTAACAGACAGTTATGCCAATAAAGCTACTGGCGAAATCTCAAGTTCTGCTGGATCTTTTAATACATTTAAAAATACAGTAAAGTTTAGTACTGGTTTATTGAATGATCATTTTGAAATCGCGGGACGTTTGTCTACCATAAAATCTCATGGATTTATTGATCGAGCAAGTTCAGATTTAAAATCATATTTCTTGCAAGGGACTTACGTTGGGAAAACAACTTTAATTAAAGCATTGGTATTTGGAGGAACTGAGAAAACGTATCAGTCTTGGAACGGAATTGATGGCGAGACTTTAAACACGAATCGTACTTTTAATTCTGCAGGAATGTATACAGACGACTCAGGAAATGTTCATTTTTATGATAACGAAACGGATAATTACAACCAAGATCATTATCAATTACACTGGAGTGAATCAATTTCTGATAAATGGAGTACAAACCTAGCATTTCATTATACGAAAGGAAAAGGATATTACGAAAATTATAAAGAAGATGAACCTGTTGAAGGATATGGACCAATTCAACCAACAAAAACGGTTGATGATGGCAACGGAAATTTAATTCCAGTAACCGATTTAATTCGTCAAAAATGGTTAGATAATGATTTCTACGGAACGACATTTTCTGCTAAATATGTAACAGAAAAACTAAATGTTATTTTAGGTGGAGGCTGGAATAAATATGAAGGAGATCATTTCGGAAAAGTAATCTGGGCACAATACTCTGATCAATCAACATTGGGAGATCATTACTACGATGATTATTCTTCAAAAACAGACGGGAATATTTTCGCTAAAGCAAATT
The DNA here is from genome assembly GCF_000278705.1 of Flavobacterium sp. F52. Classification (NCBI taxonomy): domain Bacteria; kingdom Pseudomonadati; phylum Bacteroidota; class Flavobacteriia; order Flavobacteriales; family Flavobacteriaceae; genus Flavobacterium; species Flavobacterium sp. F52. The sequence goes on from NZ_AKZQ01000028.1 coordinate 47,222, forward strand.
ATCAATTCACAGAAAAGTTAAGTTTCTACGGAGATTTACAATACAGAAGAGTTCGTTATAAAGCCAATAGCGCTGAGACTGGTTTGGTAGATGATACTTTCAATTTCTTCAATCCAAAAGCTGGTTTGAATTATGCTTTCAACGAAAAAAACACTTTATATTTCTCTTACGCGAGAGCAAATCGTGAACCAAACAGAACCGATTACGAAGGAGGAAATGTAAAACCAGAAAAGCTGAATGATTTTGAATTGGGTTGGAGATTCAATTCAGAGAAATTCCAATTGAATTCAAATGTGTATTACATGGGATACAAAGACCAGTTGATTTTAACTGGAAGATTAGACGATGTTGGAAATCCGATTCGTGCGAATACTGAAAAAAGTTACCGCTTAGGGTTTGAATTTGATGCTACAATTGCAATTTCTGATAAATTTACTTTAAGACCTAACTTTACTTTAAGCAGCAACAAAAATGTTGATTTAGCTGTTGATGGTGAATATTATGGAACAACAAAAATTGCCTATTCTCCAGAAGTAATTGCAGGAAACGTAATCGTGTATAAGCCTATAGAAAGATTATATCTATCATTGTTACAAAAATATGTTGGTGAGCAATACATGAACAATATTGAACTTCCAGCAGCAAAATTAGCAGATTACTTTGTAAACGATTTTAATGCGTCTTACGAAATTAAACCAAAGACCATTTTTCAATCTATAACAATCACAGCTTTGGTGAATAATATTTTTGATAAAAAATATGTTTCAAATGGATACATGTGGGATGTGTATCCGTACTATTATCCGCAAGCGGGAACAAATTTCTTAGTTGGTTTGAATTTGAAATTCTAATCAAGGAAGACACAAAAAAAGCCTGAAAACTATTTTCAGGCTTTTCTGTTTTTAATTATATACATGAACAACTGTTCCAGAAGATTCGACGCGATATTGTTTCATTGGATATTCTTTTCCGCCAAGTCCTGTAAATAAGTTGTATTGAGTCTTATCGCAAGAGCAAACAGCGTAAATTCCATCGATTGTCATTGCTGTACAAGAAGTTAAAGCCTGATTTGGGCATGCAGCATCAAAAGCCGTATAAGTTCCTTCACCGGTTTTCATGACAATTATTCCTTTTGCACCATAATTGGCAACATAAACAGGATTACTCGGATACAGTAATTTGTTGTAAGTCGGAAGATTCGTGTCGAGATAAGCATTTATCGAATAGTTCGGGATGTACGGATTATTATTACTTCGATTATTGTCACTGCAAGCAAATAAAACTGCGGTAAATGCGATAAAGAACCAGATTTTTTTCATTATTTGAATAAGAATTAGTTAAAACAAAAATAATTTATTTAGATTTGAAATCTATATATGATTAACATATAATTATGTACTATTAAAAATTATAGTATATTTGTGGTAAGAAAATCCCGTCGCGATGGGATTTTTTGTATTTATATAAACGATGAAGTTATGAGTAAAGTATCTTATTATACAGCAGAAGGATTAAAAAAATTAAAAGATGAATTGGAGCATTTAAAGAGTGTAATGCGTCCAAAGGCATCTCAAGATATTGCAGATGCAAGAGATAAAGGAGATTTGTCTGAAAATGCAGAATATGATGCAGCAAAGGAAGCGCAAGGTTTATTAGAAATGAGAATTGCTAAACTTGAAGAAGTATATGCAAATGCAAGATTAATAGACGAATCTCAATTAGACGTTTCTAAAGTTTTGGTTTTATCGAATGTGAAAATCAAAAACCAAAGCAACGGAATGGAAATGAAATATACGCTTGTTGCTGAAAGTGAAGCAGATTTAAAAACAGGAAAAATCTCTGTAACTTCTCCTATCGGGAAAGGATTGCTAGGAAAATCTGTTGGAGAAGTAGCTGAAATTACTGTTCCAAATGGAGTTTTGAAATTTGAAATTCTAGAAATTACGAGAGACTAAGTCATTGCGAGGAACGAAGCAATCACACTATTAAGATTTTTAAAAGTTTAACTATTTAATCGGTTAAACGAATAAACAGTTAAACGATTAACCCAAAAAACAATGGCATCAATATTCACTAAAATAGTAAACGGAGAAATTCCTGCATATAAAATTGCTGAAGATGAAAACTATTTAGCATTTTTAGATGTAAATCCAAACGCAAAAGGACACACACTTTGTATTCCGAAACAAGAAATCGATAAGATTTTTGATATGGATGAAGAACTGTATTTAGGTTTAATGAAGTTTTCTAAAAAAGTCGCTGCGGCTTTAGAAAAAACAGTTCCATGCAAAAGAATCGGAATTGCAGTTGTTGGATTGGAAGTTCCTCATGCACACGTACATTTGATTCCGTTAAACCATATGGATGAAATGCGTTTTATTGATAAAGTTTCATTTTCAAAAGAAGAGTTTGAAGCTTTAGCAAAAGATATTCAATCAAATTTATAAAGACTTCGACTTCGCTCAGTCTAACAAAACAAATAATTAAAAGTGCAGTAAATTGATTACTGCACTTTTTTATTTAAAGCAATCTGAAAAGTAGTTCCTTTTCCAATTTCAGAGTGTAAAACTTTAATTTTTCCGTTGTGATAGTCTTCTACAATTCTTTTCGTTAAAGAAAGTCCAAGTCCCCAACCGCGTTTTTTTGTGGTAAAACCAGTTTCAAAAATGGTTTTAAATTGCTTTTTAGGAATTCCAGTTCCAGAATCTTTAATATTAATTTTTACCTGATGTGCATCTTGCTCGATTTGAAGATCTAGAGTTCCTTTTCCTTTCATGGCATCAATAGCATTTTTAACCAAGTTTTCGATTGTCCAGCTATGCAAAGTTGGGTTTGTCATAACCAGAATAGGTTCTTTTGGAGCTTCAAATGAAAATGCAACCTGTTTAGAAAAACGAGATTGTAAATATTCATAAGCTATTTTAGTTTCCTCTACAATGTCATGAAGTTCCAAAACTGGCACCGAACCAATTTTAGAAAAACGATCTGTAATAGTTTGTAGGCGTTCAATATCTTTTTCAATTTCGGTGCTAATCGACGAATCAATATTTTCAGTTTTTAATATTTCTACCCAGCCAATTAATGAAGAAAGAGGAGTTCCAATCTGATGTGCTGTCTCTTTTGCCATTCCTGCCCAAAGTTTGTTTTGGGTCGCCATTTTAGTGCTTTTGTAAAAATTATAAATTAAAGCGATGCATAAGAATATAATAAGTAGAAGAGCAATCGGATAATATTTCAGTTTGTTTAATAATGAAGAATTCCCATAATACAATGTCTGATATTTTCCTGGAGCATATTCAAAAGTGATAGGTTCATTTTCGTTTTTCAGCTTATTTAAAAAAGCAGTTCTTTTTTTCTTGTCGTTAAGAATTTCGTCTGGGACATTCACTGCGCTTACCACTTTATCATAAAGCATTATTATACCTGGAATCGAAGTATTATTGTTGAAAATCTGAAGAGGAAGTTCTACATCGGTATTTTCATCAGCGTTCACTATCGTAATTTGCGCCTTCACAAAAAGGTTCATTTTCAAACGCTCTTCATTTTTAAATATTTGGAAGAAAGTATAGGTGTTCCAAAGAATTAAAGAAATGATTATAAAACATACCGAAATAATAATCCAGCGGGTTGTATTTGTTCTTTCAGAAAAAGACATATCAGTTTTTTTGAGGTATAAATATAACGAAATATACACATTTTATATTTTGCGGATACGGAAAGTTTTTTCGCTTTTATCTGTAAAACTATTTCTTCGAATTAAACCATTTCAATACTTTTGTAGCTACTAAAATGAGATTCTGCCTAAATTTTAAAGTATGATCAGTATTAACCCAAAAGAGATTCCAACGGCCAAATTGCAAGGCTATCTCCAGAGTTCAATCGGACCGAGACCTATTGCTTTTGCAAGCACAATTAGCGAAAAAGGAATTCCTAATTTATCTCCATTTAGTTTCTTTAATGTGTTTAGTGCTAATCCGCCTATTTTGGTTTTTTCGCCTTCAAGACGTGTTCGCGATAATACAATTAAACACACTTTGATTAATGCCGAAGCAACTCGCGAAGTGGTAATAAATGTTGTTAATTATGATATAGTACAGCAAACTTCATTGGCAAGTACAGAATATGCAGATGGTGTAAACGAATTTATCAAAGCGGGATTAACTCAAATTCCTTCAGATTTGGTAAAACCATATCGCGTAAAAGAGTCACCTGTGCAATTTGAATGCAAGATTACGCAGATTATTCCGTTAGGAATAGAAGGAGGAGCAGGAAATCTGATTTTGTGCGAAGTGGTGAAAATCCATATTCACGAGTCCATTTTAGATGAAAATGGAGCAATCGATCAGCATAAAATTGATTTGGTTTCGAGACTTGGAAATAATTGGTATTCAAGATCAAACCAAGGACTTTTTGAAGTGGCAAAACCCTTAACTACACTTGGAGTTGGTGTAGATGCTATACCAGATTTTGTAAAAGAAAGCCCTGTTTTTGATGGGAATGATTTAGGCAAATTAGGAAATATTGAAGCCTTGCCTACAAAAGAAGAAGTTAGTATATTTGTGAAAGAAAATTTCGCAGTTAAAGGAGTTTTAAGCTCAGACGACCAGAAAAAAGTACATTTAGAAGCCAAAAAATACTTGGATAATGGCGATGTAGAATCGGCTTGGAAAGTGCTTTTAGCTAAAAAATAAAAGAAATAGAAACAATAATTAATATAGACGAAGATGGAAGTTACAGGAAAAGTAAAAGTGGTTAACCCAGAGCAGCAAGTTAGTGCCTCATTCAAAAAAAGAGAGTTAGTTGTTACTACTGAGGAGCAATATCCACAGCATATTTTAATCGAATTTACACAAGATAAATGCGATTTATTGAGTAGCTATAAACAAGGAGATGCGGTAAAAGTTTCTATCAATTTAAGAGGAAGAGAATGGGTTAATCCGCAAGGAGAAACTAGATATTTCAATAGTATTCAAGGTTGGAGAATCGAAAGAATGGGCGCTGATGCTCCTACACAAGCACCGCCAATGCCAACAGCAGAAACTTTTGCTCCAGCAACAAACTTAAACGAAGACGAACCAGACGATTTGCCATTCTAAAAGTTTAAAATTCAATTTACTAAATTCCAAATTCCAATTCATTCTCGTGAATTTGGAATTTGGAATTTTATTTTTGATTTCTTTTGTTTAAGAAACCAAAACTTGCATATAGTTTGGAATTTGGAATTTCAGTATTGGAATTTCAGTATTGGAATTTAAAAATTGATTATTTTTAAAAATGTACTATTTATTCAACGATTTATATTTTCCACCAGTTACAGAAGCTGATGAAGAGGGAATTTTAGCGATAGGAGGAGATCTAAGTCCAGAGCGTTTACTATTGGCTTACAAAAGCGGTATTTTTCCGTGGTTTAATGAAGGAGAACCAATTCTTTGGTGGGCGCCAGATCCACGAATGGTGTTATTTTTTGACGAATTGGCGATATCCAAAAGCATGCGGAAGATTCTGAATAAGAAGATGTTTAAAGTCACTTATAATAAAAATTTCAAAGAAGTAATTTTAAACTGCCAGCAGATAAAACGAGAAGGACAGGATGGAACTTGGATTTCGGATGAAATGATTGAAGCCTATTGCAAATTGAATGAAGAAGGAGTGGCAAAATCTGTTGAGGTTTGGCAGGATGATGTTTTGGTTGGCGGTCTCTATGGAATTGATTTGGGAAAAGGAAATATTTTTTGCGGAGAAAGTATGTTTTCTAAAGTTTCAAATGCCTCGAAAACGGCTTTTATTGCTTTAGCTTTATATTTGAAGAAAGAAAATTACAAGTTATTGGATTGTCAGGTTTATAATCCGCATTTGGAAAGTTTAGGCTGCCGCGAAATTGATCGTGATGAGTTTATGTCCATTTTAAAAAGCAAATAGAAAATGAGTGCAGTTTACATAGTAAAAGAAATTTATATTTATCCGATAAAAAGTTTGGCAGGAATCAGTTTGGAGTCTGCAAAAGCTGAAGAGATGGGATTTGAAAACGATCGCCGTTGGATGCTGATTGACGCAGAAAATCAAATGCTGACACAGAGAGAACATCGAATCATGAGTCAGTTTTATCCACAGATTTCAGATGGGAAAATCAGTATTACTTTTCAAGATCAAAAACATGAATTTTCTATTAACGAACATTTAGAAAAAGCTATAGAAGTAAATGTTTGGGATGATAGAAGCGAAGTGGTTGAAGTGAATCTTGAAACTTCAAAATGGTTTAGCCAGCATTTAGGTTTTGAATGCAAATTGGTTAAAATAATAAAAAATGGAGATCGCAAACATGAAAGCTCTAGATTAAAAGAAACATTCAATGTAAGTCTAGCAGACGGTTATCCATATTTATTAATTGGATCTAAAAGTTTGGATTTTTTGAATGATAAATTAGACGAAAAAATTACCATAAAAAGATTTCGCCCAAACCTTGTAGTAAGTACTAGAAATCCTCATGAAGAAGATGATTTTAAGACTTTTGCGATAGGAGAAGTTCAATTTAAAAATATAAAACCCTGCGGAAGATGTGTTATGGTGAACAATGATCCTGAAAATGGGCGTTTAAAAAAAGAACCTCTGAAAACTTTAAGCAAGTATAGAAATGTTGATAATTCGGTTTTATTCGGAACTAATATTGTGAGTTTGAATTCAGGAATTATTTCTGTTGGTGATGAGGTTGTTTTTTAGAAATTCAACTTTGTAAAGTTCCAATTTAGAGTATTGAAAATTACCAATTCATTTTGTAAAGTGGGCAATTCAAGAATCAGTTTTAAGGTTTCGTGTGCCATCATGTTGCCTATAATTCCAGGTAATGTTCCTAAAACGCCATTTAAATCGCAATTCGGAACATCTTTTGGATCGGGCATTTCAGGAAATAAATCACGGAGATTTTTACTTCCGTTATGATTGAAAACAGCAATCTGGCCTTCAAATTTTAAAATGCTTCCGTAAACCAAAGGTTTTTTTAGCTGAACGCAAGTATCATTTACTAAATAACGGGTCGAAAAATTATCAGAACCATCCACAACAATATCATACTGTTGAATGATTTCTGAAGCATTCTCAGCAGTTAATTTTTCATTGATTGCAACAGCTTCAATCAACGGATTTAGTTTTGAAACCACTTCTTTTGCTACGATAGATTTATGCTGTCCGATCTCATTTTCAGTATATAAAATCTGTCGGTGAAGATTGTGAATTTCAATCGTATCAAAATCCATTATTCCGATAAAACCAACTCCAGCGGTTGCAATATATTGTAAAATCGGGCAGCCTAAACCACCGGCGCCAATTACTAAAACTCTAGCTTTTTTTAATTTTTCTTGGCCTTCGTCTCCAATTTCAGGAAGGATGGTTTGTCTGTTGTAACGAAGGAATTCTTTTATGATGCTCATTTTTTTAATTGTGAATTGTGAATTGTGAATTGTAAAATGTTAAGTCGTCAAACTTGAAACTTGAACTTGAAACTTGAAACATTTCAACTATAAGCTTTGTCCCAATCTTTCCAAACAGGTTCGTAGCCTGCATTTTTTATGATTTTTGAAATTTCTTCTGCTGAGCGTTCATCGCTGATTTCAAATTGCTCTAAAGATTGCGGATCAACAACATAACCGCCAGGATTTGTCTTAGAACCAGCGCTCATGCTCGTAACGCCAATCGGAATTATATTGTTTCTGAATTTTTCGTTTTCTCTTGTTGAAATCGAAATTTCTAAATCTTCATTCCATAATCTGTATGCGCAGATTAATTGCGTCAAATCTTTATCATCCATAATAAAATTAGGTTCAATAATGCCTTCAGCCGGACGCAGACGAGGAAAAGAAACAGAATATTTCGTTTGCCAATATTTCTTCTGCAAATAATCTAAATGCAAAGCATTGAAAAAACTGTCTGTTCGCCAGTCTTCCAAACCTAATAAAACACCCAAACCAATTTTATGAATTCCAGCAGTTCCAATGCGGTCAGGAGTTTCCAATCGATAATCAAAATTTGATTTCTTGCCTTTTGTATGATACTTTTTGTAAACCTCCTGATGATACGTTTCCTGATAAACCAAAACCGAATAAACCCCAGCGTCATGCAGACGTTGATAATCTTCCGTAGAAAGCGGTTGCACTTCGACAGAAATAATCGAAAAATCTTCTTTGATTAAGTTAATAGCATTCAGAAAGTAATTGATATTTACGGTATAATTCGCTTCGCCGGTAACCAATAAAACATGATCAAAACCTGCTTTTTTTAAGGCTTCAACTTCAAGTTTTATTTCTGTATCAGTTAGTGTTTTTCTTTTGATTTTATTATCTAAGCTAAATCCGCAATAAGTGCAGATATTTTGGCATTCGTTGCTCAAATATAATGGAGCATACATTTGAATCGTTTTTCCGAAACGTTTCTTCGTGATTTCATGGCATTTTTGTGCCATTTGCTCTAAATAATTCTGAGCAATTGGTGAAATCAAAACCAGAAAGTCTTCGAGATTGTATTTGGTTTTAGCCAAAGTACGTTCGACATCTTTTGATGTGGTTTTATATATTCTGGATTGGATTTCATCCCAATTATATTGCTCGAAAATAGATTTGAATGTGTTCATTTTTTATTTGTTTCCCGCAGATTTTGCAGATCATGCAGATTAAATTTTATTGGCAACACGATGAATATTTTCTAAGATATTAGAACAGTTGAAATTGACTAATAATCCAAGTTTTTTATTAGTCAATTTTAAATAAGTATTTAATTGTTTAAAATGAATAGGTTTTATTTCTTCTACTGATTTTAATTCTATAATTACTTTATCTTCTACCAAAATGTCTAATCTGAAATTTATGTTTAGGTAAACATTATCATATTTAACTGGTAAATCAATTTGTTTAACTACGTGTAAGCCATCTTTTTCTAATTGATAATATAGTGCGCTCTCATATACCGATTCTAATAATCCAGGTCCAAGAATGTTATAAACTTTAAAAATTGCTCCTCTAATTTTATATGAAATCTCATTTTCTGACATAATTTTTTTATTCAAAATTAAGGAAATTTCTGTCTTTCTAAGATGTGCAAAAAAAACGTAATAAAATAGATTGAGCAGTTTCAGCATAAAAAATATCTGCTAAATCTGCAGAATCTGCGAGAGAAAAATCAATTTACTCATAAAGAAAAGAAGTCAAAGGACTAGAAGCCGAAGCGTAATTTTGCTGATGGGCAACTTTGGCTTCAAAAGCCTTTCTTCCCGCAATAACCGCTTCCTTAAAAGCTTCGGCCATTAACTTTGGATTTCCAGCAACGGCAATTGCAGTGTTCACCAAAACAGCATCCGCGCCAATTTCCATTGCTTTGGCAGCATCAGAAGGAGCTCCAATTCCAGCATCAACAATAACAGGAACAGTACTTTGTTCGATTATGATTTCAAGGAAATCAATCGTTTTTAAGCCTTTATTGCTTCCAATTGGCGATCCTAAAGGCATTACGGCAGAAGTTCCAGCACTTTCTAAATGTTTGCACAAAACAGGATCAGCGTGAATATACGGAAGCACAATAAAACCCAATTTCGCCAATTCTTCTGTGGCTTTTAAAGTTTCAATCGGATCTGGCATTAAATATTTCGGATCGGGATGAATTTCTAGTTTTACCCAGTTTGTTTCTAGAGCTTCTCGAGCCAATTGTGCCGCAAAAACAGCTTCCTTGGCATTTCTTGCACCTGAAGTATTAGGCAGTAAATTAATGTTTGGATGTTTTAAATGCGATAAGATAGCATCAGTATCTGTTTCGAGATCAATGCGTTTTAGTGCAACGGTAACCAATTCGCTTTCTGAAGCTAAAATGGCGCTTTCCATTTCTTCATTTGAACCAAATTTTCCCGTGCCGAGAAACAAACGAGATTTGAAGCTTTTGTCTCCTATATTAAACAATGATGTTTGCATACAATTTTTCTTTTAGTTGTTGAATTAATTTTTCCTTTTCATCACATTCAGTAATGATTCCAGAAACGGCAATTCCGAAAATTCCGGTTTCCATTAACGGACTTACATCACGTAATGTGATGCCACCAATGGCATAAACAGGAATGCTTATTTTATTTTTTTTCAGTTTTTGTAGAATGTCATAATAACCTGATAAGCCTAAAATTGGACTCAGTTTTTCTTTTGTGGTAGTAAAGCGAAAAGGACCTAATCCGATATAATTACATCCATTTTTGACGTGATTTTGAATGTCTTCAAAAGTATTAGCCGTTCCTCCGATTACTTTTGAAGGGCCCAGAAAAATTCTAGCTTCGTCGATTTTAGTATCAGTTAAACCTAGATGAATGCCGTCAGCGTCTATTTCTTTAGTGAGTTGCAAATTGTCGTTTACAATAAAATTGGCTGTATATTTTTCGCATAAAGGTTTTACCGCTTCCGCTAAAGTAAAAGCGTCCTTTTGTGTCTGGTTTTTAAAGCGCATTTGCACCCAATTGCACCCTCCGTCGAGCGCCTGATGAATATTGTATAATTGTTTTTCGATAGTTTCGCCCTGCGAGATATATTGAAGTTTGCTATACATAATGATATCCGATTAAAGTTGACGTTGAACTCAGGTAATTTTCGATATAGACTTTAGCATTTTTGCAGGCAGTTTCCATATTTTGATTTAGTGCTAAATTTGAAGCGATTGCAGAAGAAAGCACACAGCCAGAGCCATGTTTTTCAGAACAATTTTTTTCTGTTGGGAATAATTCAATAATCTTATTTTTTATAAACAATTGGTCTTTTCCAACTTCATTTAAATTATGTCCTCCTTTAAGCAGAATAGCAGTCGAAATTTCATTCTCAATCCAAAGATGGTCTTTTATAAAGCCAGGAATCAATTGTTCAATTTCTATATAATTGGGCGTAATCAAATCGATTTTGGATAGTACTTGATTTAAGTTTGAATGATCCTCAATAGTAAGAAAATCAAATGCTGTGGTTGATTTTAAAACTGGATCCCAAACAATTTTTGTGCTTGGTGAAACTAGTTTTATACAGGAAAGAATCCGATTTAAATAAGACAAAGAAGGTATAATTCCGATTTTTACGGCGCTGATTTTATAGCTTTTAAATAAAATTTCAATAGATCGTATCACAAAATTGATATTGACCCATTCAATCTTGTGAAATTCATTTTCTGTCTGAATTGTGTTAGCTGTCGCAATGGCAAAACCAGTAACTTTATGCTGTTCAAATGTTTTGATATCAGCCAAAATCCCAGCACCGCCAGACGGATCTAAACCTGCGATTGTGAGTACGAAAGGGCGATTTTCTGACATAATTTAAATTGTTTTACAGGATTTTCATTGTTCCAAATACTTCCCAAAAGAGCGATATCGTCAAAACCATTTTCAAGTGTTTTTTGAATGTTTTCAGCATCAATTCCACCCAAAGCAATCACTTTTGTTTTACTGTTGGTTTTTGATTTTAAAGCTTCGAAGAGATCAATTTCTGGATAATAATTTTCTTTAGAAATACTTTTAAAAACAGGACTTAAGAATGCATATTCAAAATCATTTTCTAACGAGTTAAAATCTTCAATCGAATGTGTTGACGTTGATTTAGACCTACAAATTTTTGAAAACCTTGCAGGATCAATAGAATTACTTTTTCTCTCTTTTTTAGAAAAATGAAATCGGTTAATGCCAAAATCCTCTGCTAAATGATGATGATTGTGCAAAACCATTTTATTTCGAAATTCTAGTTTTATCTGATGAATAAATTGAGCCATTTCTACTTCTGAAAAATCAGGTTTCCGAATATGAAGCAAAGACAACCCTTCTTCTAATAAAGAATTCAGCATTTCAATTTCATCTTCAACAAAAAAAGGATTAGAAATTACAATCATATCTTTTTTCTATATTCTTTCCTCTATTTTCTAAAACTCTAAATATAAATCTCTTTACCTTGCTCAATAAATTCCTCTGATTTCTCCTGCATTCCTTTTTCTGCGGCAGCGACATCTCTAATTTCTTGTGATATTTTCATTGAACAGAATTTTGGTCCGCACATCGAGCAGAAATGCGCCACTTTTGCACCATCGGCAGGAAGTGTTTCATCATGAAATTCTCTTGCTGTATCTGGATCTAAAGCCAGATTAAACTGATCTTCCCAACGGAATTCAAAACGCGCTTTACTCAAAGCATTATCACGATATTGCGCTCCTGGATGACCTTTTGCCAAGTCGGCAGCATGAGCCGAAATTTTATACGTGATTACGCCGTCTTTTACGTCTTTTTTGTTTGGCAAGCCAAGATGTTCTTTTGGCGTTACATAGCACAACATCGCACAGCCATACCAGCCAATCATTGCGGCGCCAATCGCAGAAGTAATGTGGTCGTAGCCTGGTGCAATATCTGTGGTTAAGGGACCTAAAGTATAAAACGGAGCTTCATGGCAATGTTCTAATTGTTTGTCCATGTTTTCTTTAATCATGTGCATCGGAACGTGTCCTGGGCCTTCAATGAAAACCTGAACATCGTGTTTCCATGCAATTTTTGTCAATTCGCCTAAAGTTTCCAATTCGGCAAACTGTGCAGCATCATTCGCATCTGCAATCGAACCTGGACGTAAACCATCTCCAAGAGAAAAAGCAACATCGTATTGTTTCATGATTTCGCAGATTTCTTCGAAATGTGTGTACAAGAAGTTTTCTTTATGATGAAACAAACACCATTTTGCCATAATCGATCCGCCTCGTGAAACGATTCCTGTAACACGGTTTGCAGTTAAATGAATGTAACGAAGCAAAACCCCAGCATGAATTGTAAAATAGGAAACACCTTGTTCTGCTTGTTCAATTAACGTATCGCGGAAAATTTCCCAAGTTAAATCTTCTGCAATTCCTTTTACTTTTTCTAAAGCCTGATAAATCGGAACGGTTCCAATTGGGACAGGAGAATTACGGATAATCCATTCTCTGGTCTCGTGAATGTTTTTTCCTGTAGATAAATCCATAATCGTATCAGCTCCCCAGCGACAAGCCCAAACGGCTTTTTCAACTTCTTCTTCAATACTCGAAGTCACGGCACTGTTTCCAATATTAGCATTGATTTTTACCAAGAAATTACGTCCCACAATCATTGGTTCGCTTTCTGGGTGATTGATGTTGTTTGGAATTATAGCACGTCCAGCAGCAACTTCAGAGCGCACAAATTCAGGAGTGATTTTGTTTTTTGGAGTATTAGCGCCAAAGCTATTTCCATTATGCTGGCATTGCATCGCTTTGGTTTGTTCGTTTAAAAGTTCAATACGCTGATTTTCACGAATAGCAATATATTCCATTTCTGGTGTAATAATGCCTTGTTTGGCGTAGTATAATTGTGTTACGTTCGCACCTTTTTTAGCACGTTTTGGCTGATGCAGATACTCAAAACGAAGATGATTCAGGCTTTCATCTTTCAGTCGGCTTTGGCCATAATCTGAAGTGATTTCGTCTAAAATCTCAACATCATTTCGATCTAAAATCCATTGTTCTCTTATACGAGGAAGCCCTTTTCTAACATCAATTTCAACGTTTGGATCTGTGTAAGGTCCAGAAGTATCATAAACCGTTACAGGAGGATTTTTTTCTACTCCGCCATTTGACAGTTTGGTGTCGCTCAAAGCAATTTCGCGCATGGCTACTTTTATAGGATGGATTTCACCATCGATATAAACTTTTTTGGAATTCGGAAATGGGGTTCTGGATATTTGTTCTTCTGTAGTCATAGTATTTTTTGTTTCAAGTTTCATGTTTAATCTGATTGGGGTATTTCACGTTGTTAATCGTAGAGGGCTGCAGTGCATCAACACCCAGTATATAATTGGAATTTTTATTTTTTGATTTGGAATTTAAATCTTAACCACCTTGTGTTGCAGAAATAATCAGAATTTCGTCAGTTTCCTGTACGAGGAATTCGTTCCATTTGAGTTTTGGAACAACGGTATTGTTGACAGCAACGGCGATTCCGTTTTGTTTATTCGGAATTTCGAGATCGAGCAATGATTGAACGCTTAGCGATTCAGCATTGAATTTTTTGGTTTGTTGATTGATTTTTAGTTCCATTCCTTTTTCAGTTTAGTGTATAGATACACATTAGGAATGGCTGCAATAACGCATAGAAATGCGTTCAAGAAGTCATCTTACTTTTCCCTACGCTAGTATGAACTAGATCAGGTTCAGAGGGTAAAATCTCAGCCTGCGTGATGCAGACACCCCTAAAGTGTGAAGCAAATATATGTAATTTTTTTTTAAGTTTTTAGTCTCGGTCTCAGTTTGCAGTCCTTAAAATATAGTTTCAAGTTTTGAAATACTCAAAATTAGCACTGAAAACTGTGACTGCGACTGATAACTATTTATTTCTCCTCCAACAATCCTCGATATGATCATTGACCATTCCAGTCGCCTGCATATGAGCATAAACGACTGTTGAACCTACGAACTTGAAACCGCGTTTTTTTAAATCTTTGCTTATTGCATCAGAAATTGGAGTTGTGGCTGGAACATCTTTTAGAGTTTTTGGTTTATTGTCAATTGGTTTTCCATTAGTAAATTTCCAAATGTACTCAGAGAAGGTCCCAAATTCTTCTTGAATTTTCATAAAAGCCTGAGCGTTTGAAACGGCAGAGTTTATTTTAAGTTTATTGCGAATAATTCCTGTATTCTGCATTAATTCTTCGACTTTATCTTCAGAATAATTGGCGATTTTTTTATAATCAAAATTGTCGAAAGCAGTTTTGAAGTTTTCTCTTTTATTTAAAATAGTAATCCAGCTTAAACCTGCTTGAAAAGTTTCCAGAATTAAAAATTCAAAAATAGTTGGGTCGTCATAAACAGGAGTTCCCCATTCTTCGTCATGATATTTTTTATATAAATCGCTAGCAGAACACCAGCCACATCTTATTGGTTCCATTTTTTTATTATAAATTATCTTCCAATCTGCCAGCTATATCCTTTTACACTAGGAATATAAGCTGAACGTCCAACTATAACTAAATTATTGTAAACTTTTTTGTTGTATTTAATGCCAATCGCATTTCCAGAAGTATACATTTTATTGGCTTTAAAGACTACTTTCATTTTGCCATCTTCCAGTTCTGCATCAGAGACTCTTTCGACAAACCAAGTAGACTGCCATTTTACAGCCAATTCATTTTCTGCTGTTT
Source organism: Flavobacterium sp. F52 (assembly GCF_000278705.1). Classification (NCBI taxonomy): domain Bacteria; kingdom Pseudomonadati; phylum Bacteroidota; class Flavobacteriia; order Flavobacteriales; family Flavobacteriaceae; genus Flavobacterium; species Flavobacterium sp. F52. The sequence goes on from NZ_AKZQ01000028.1 coordinate 62,401, forward strand.
TAGTTACACTTTTTACTAATTTGAGAGCTTCTTCTGGAATTTCAAAGTTCTCAGTTAACTGCTTTTGGGTCATGGTCTGGCCCTTTTTACATTTATCTAATATTTTACGAATATTGACAAAATTTAATAGCTTCTCGTTAACTTCCTTTTTTATAGGAGTTGGTGGAGTGGCTATGTTATTTGTGGTTTGCGAACTTAATGGTTTAAATTCTATTGGGTTTTTGATTGCAAAAGGATCTTTTTGGACAACAGTCTTTTTTGAGTCAAACTCTTTTGGCGCCGTAATGCTTTTTGAAGAAATTTTAGGATTTACTTTTACAGAAGCAGGTGTCAACTTATTGACAGGTTGAATGACTTTTTTAGGCTGTTTTTTTTCGTCATTGCCACAGCTGAAAAAGAGATAGGTAACAGAGAACAAAATATAAAAGTAATTTTTTTTCATGACCTAAATATTTTTTTATCCTTTATGAGCAGGATCTTCGTCCAAATATTTTTTAATTAGATGATGTCCTAAATATATCGCTGGAGTCAATAAAATAGCTATTGCTAATTTAAAAGTATATCCTATTAATCCTGAAGATATAAAGGTGTCAAAATCAATTTTTCCAGGCAACCAAAAAGCAATTCCTAAAACAATAAATGAATCAAATAATTGCGAAATAACAGTAGAACCGGTTGCTCTCAGCCATATTTTCTTCTCGCCAGTTCTGTTTTTAAAAAACCAAAATATCCAAACATCAATAAGCTGCGAAGCCATGAAGGCTATTAAGCTCCCAACTATAATCCACATACTTTGCCCAAATACTGCTTGAAACTGATCATCATTTACTGGACTAATTCCTTTTGCAGCGGGAATAGTAATGGCCATAAAAAGGATCAAAAATGCATAAGCAATCAGACATGCGGTTATGAAAGAAAGTTTTTTTACACCCTTTTCGCCAAAATATTCATTAATTAAATCGGTGGTTAGAAATACAATTGGCCATGGCAAAATTCCTATACTCATCACAAAAGGCCCAATTTGGATTAATTTACCTCCAATTAACTCAGCCACAACGGCATTGGTTATAAAAATTCCTGCTAAAATTACAAAAACAATTTCTTTTCTGGTTCTAAACATTTGATTTTTGGTATTGATGTTCCAAAAATAAACTATTTCTTTAAATCTTTGAAACTATAATTTTTTAGCATATGAAGTTTGCTCTTGATTAGTTAATTTTGAGATTCTGTTGCATTTTTTGCCAGTCAAATTTTGCACAAAATTAATTAATGCATTTGTTATGAAAACACCTATAGAATTAGATAATCCATTGTTAAAAGATTGGTCTGGACCTTATGGAGGCGTTCCAGATTTCACAGCCTACAAAGTTTCAGATTTTAAGCCTGCAATAGAATTTGCTATTAAGGAAAAATTAGAAGAAATTGATGCAATTGCTAATAATCCAGAAGAGGCGACCTTTAAAAATACGATTGAAGCATTGGAACTTTCTGGCGAAAAATTGGATAGAATTCACGCAGTTTATGGCATTTACAGATCCAATTTAAGTACTCCAGAATTTAATGCGGTTGATACCGAAATGTCTCCAAAATTGGCAGAAATTAATGATAAACTGTATCAGAATGAAAAACTGTTCTCTAGAATTGAAAGCTTATACAAATCAGATCAAAAGAAGAATTTAACCAAGGAACAGCAGCGTGTGCTTTGGTTGTATTATACTGATTTTGTTAGGGAAGGAGCAGAGCTAAATGAAGAGAATAAAGAGAAAGTGGCTAAGATCAATCAGGAATTGGCAACACTTTTTACAGCTTTCAGTCAAAAGTTGTTGGCAGAAGAAAACAATCAGTATATAGAATTAAAAACAGAAGATGATTTTGAGGGTTTACCAGAAGAATTTAAAAATGCTGCTATTGCAGAGGCAAAAGAGCGAAATCTGACTGCTTTAGGTTGTATTGGAAACACTAGATCTTCAATTGAACCTTTTCTGACTTTCTCAAACAGAAGAAATTTAAGAGAAAAAGCTTTTGATATTTTCGTAAAACGAGGCGATAATAAGAACGAAAATGATACAAATGCAACACTTGTGTCGATTCTAAAATTAAGGGCTGAAAAGGCAAAGATTTTAGGTTTTAAAAACTTTGCAGAATGGAGTTTATCAAATAAAATGGCCAAAGATCCACAGAAAACGCTCGATTTGATGCGTTCTGTATGGAAACCAGCTGTAGAAAAAGTAAAAAATGATGTTTCAGCCATGCAAAAAATGGTTGATGAAGAAGGCGGAAATTTTAAAACTCAGCCTTGGGACTATCGTTTTTATGCAGAAAAAGTGCGTAAAGCAAAATACGATTTAGATCAAAATGAAATTAAACAGTATTTACAGCTTGAAAACTTGCGCGAAGGAATGTTCTGGACAGCTGGTGAATTGTTTAACTTAGGTTTTAAGCAATTATTTAATGTTCCGGTTTATCATCCTGATGTTCGTGTTTGGGAAGTGAATAATAAAAATACAGGAGAAGCGATAGGCCTTTGGTATTTTGATCCTTATGCGCGCACAGGAAAGCGTTCAGGGGCGTGGATGAATTCGCATAGGGATCAGCAGAAGATAAAAGGGAATGTACTTCCTATTGTGTCGAATAATTGCAATTTTATAAAAGGAAATAGCGAAGAACCTGTTTTGATTTCGTGGGATGATGCAACGACATTATTTCATGAATTTGGTCATGCGCTTCATGGTTTGTGCTCAAATGTTACTTATCCAAGTCTTTCAGGGACTTCTGTTGCCAGAGATTATGTGGAATTTCCATCTCAGCTTTTAGAGCATTGGTTGGCAACGCCTGAAGTTCTAAATAAGTTTGCACTTCATTATAAAACAAATGAACCATTGTCTCAGTCATTGGTGGAAAGAATAGGGAAGGCTGCTAATTTTAATGAAGGATTTGCCACGGTAGAAACGATTTCAAGTTCGTTTGTCGATATGGAATTGCATTTAACGACAGAAACGATTGATCCGCATGCATTTGAAAAGAAAGTTTTAGACGAGATTAATATGCCGTCAGAAATTGTAATGAGACATAGAATTCCGCAGTTTGCTCACATATTCTCAAGCGACGGATATGCGGCTGGCTACTATAGCTATTTATGGGCAGATGTCATTAATGCAGATGCTTATGAGGCTTTTCTGGAAGCAGATGGGCCGTTTGATAAAAGTGTTTCTGAACGTCTTTATAAAACAGTTTTAAGTGTCGGAAATACTATTGATAACGAAGAAATGTATGAGAATTTCAGGGGACATGCCCCAAAATCTGATGCATTGATGCGAGCAAGAAATTTTCCAGTTGAGAATTAGCTTTATATGAAAATAAAAAAGCCCGAATAAATAAAATATTCGGGCTTTTTATATTGAAAATAATATATTAACCTAAAGTAACTCTTTTGAAACCTGTAATTTCAACATTGAATCCTTTAACATAATCACCAACTTTTTTACTGTCATCTTTGATGAAGTTTTGATCTAAAAGAGCTTTCTCTTGATCTAAAGTAGTGTTGTCAGAAATGAAACGTTGAACTTTTCCTGGAAGAATTTTGTCCCAGATTTGCTCTGGTTTTCCTTCAGCTTTTAATTCAGCTTTAGCATCTTCTTCAGCTTGTTTAATAACTTCAGGAGTTAACTGAGAGAAAGAGATGTATTTAGGAACATTTTTCAAAGTTTTTCCTAAACGTTTTGCTTCTTCATTGTCTTTTTCGATTACAGCAATACGAGCAGCAAGTTCAGATTCAACAAAAGCAGGATCAAAATCTTTGTAAGATAAAGTATCAGCTCCCATAGAAGCAACTTGCATAGAGATGTCTTTTGTTAAAGTTTCAGCGTTTGCAACTGGAGCAGAAATTGCAGTTAAAGCAGCAATTTTGTTAACGTGAACATAAGATCCAACGTAAGCACCTTCTAAAATTTCAAAACCGCCGATTTCGATTTTCTCACCGATAACTCCAGTTTGCTCGATTAATTTCTCAGCAACTGTAATTCCGTTGAAATCAGAAGCTAATAATTCTTCTTTTGTAGAGAAGTTGATAGCTCTTTCTACTAAATCTTTAGCTAAAGCAACGAAAGCCTCATTTTTACCTACGAAGTCAGTTTCACAGTTTAAAGTGATGATAGCTCCTTTAGTGTTGTCAGCATTGATAAAAGAAACAGCAGCACCTTCAGCAGACTCACGGTCAGAACGGTTAGCAGCAACTTTTTGTCCTTTTTCTCTAAGGATTTGTATCGCTTTATCGAAATCTCCTTCAGCTTCAACTAAAGCTTTTTTACAGTCCATCATTCCGGCACCTGTAGATTGTCTTAATTTATTTACGTCTGCAGCAGTAATTGTTGACATAATATTTTGAATTTTTAATGTTAAAAGTAAAAAATTCCAGCTTTTAAATCCCAAACTCCAATTTTATTAAATTATCAACATAACGTTTTTAATTTTGTATTTGGAATTTGGAATTTAAAATTTGGAATTTAAAATTTGATTTATTCTTCAGTTTCAGTTGCAGGAGCAGCTTCAGCCTCAACAGCAGGAGCTTCTTCAGCAGCTTCAACTTCTTTTTCAGCACCTCTGTCAGAAAGACCTTCGATTACTGCAGTAGTTACTAAAGATAAAATTTTGTCAATTGATTTAGAAGCGTCATCATTTGCAGGAATCACGTAATCAACCTCTCTTGGGTCAGAATTCGTATCAACCATTGCGAAAACTGGAATGTTTAATTTTTGAGCTTCTTTTATTGCGATGTGTTCAGCTTTGATATCTACTACGAACAATGCTGCAGGTAGTCTAGACATATCAGCAATTGAACCTAAGTTTTTCTCTAATTTAGCACGTAGACGATCAACTTGTAAACGCTCTTTTTTAGATAAAGTGTTGAAAGTACCATCTTTCTTCATTTTATCGATAGAAGACATTTTTTTAACTGCCTTTCTGATAGTTACGAAGTTAGTCAACATACCACCTGGCCATCTTTCAGTGATGTAAGGCATGTTTGCAGCTTTTGCTTTATCAGCAACGATGTCTTTTGCTTGTTTTTTGGTAGCTACGAATAAGATTTTTCTACCTGATGCAGCGATTTTTTTCAAAGCTTCGTTAGCTTCTTCAATTTTAGCTGCAGTTTTATATAGATTGATAATGTGAATACCATTACGCTCCATATAAATGTAAGGAGCCATGTTTGGATCCCATTTTCTAGTCATGTGTCCGAAGTGAACACCTGCTTCTAGTAATTCTTTTACTTCTATTTTGTTTGCCATTTTTGTACTAGTTTACGTTCTGTTGATTAGCAATGTGTGAATGGCGATTTCTCTGGCTTCATACATTTAGATGCTAAACTATATCCTACCTCGATAGGAGAGCAACAATAACTGTGTTTTTTAATTTCAATAAATAATTGATAATGTCTTGTCCCATCTGAACAAGACAGGTAATATTAACGTTTAGAGAATTGGAATCTCTTACGAGCTTTCTTCTGACCGAATTTCTTACGTTCAACCATTCTTGGGTCTCTTGTTAATAAACCTTCTGGTTTAAGGATAGCTCTGTTTTCAGCGTTAACTTCACACATTACACGTGCTAATGCCATTCTTACAGCTTCTGCCTGACCAGTTGTACCACCTCCGTAAACGTTTACTTTTACGTCAAAGTTACTAGCGTTTTCAGTCATAGAAAGCGGTTGTAAAACTTTGTATTGTAAAGTTGCAGTTGGAAAGTAAGTTGCGAATTCTTTTTTGTTTACAGTGATGTTTCCTGTTCCTTCAGAAACGTATACACGTGCAACAGCGGTTTTTCTTCTACCGATTTTGTGAATAACTCCCATTACTTAAGATCATTTAGGTTAACAGTTCTAGGTTTTTGAGCTCCGTGTTTGTGCTCAGATCCTACAACAACATTTAGATTTCTAAAAAGTTCAGCACCTAATTTGTTTTTAGGCAACATACCTTTTACAGCTTTTTCTACTAATGCAGCTGGATTTTTAGCTTGCAATACTTTAGCAGTTAAAGTTCTTTGTCCTCCTGGGTAACCTGTATGACGCATGTAAATTTTGTCATTCATTTTTGTACCTGTAAGGTTAATTTTTTCTGAGTTGATAACAATTACGTTATCTCCACAGTCAACGTGCGGTGTGTAACTTGGCTTGTACTTACCTCTCAAGATCATTGCAACTTTAGAAGCAAGACGTCCTAAGTTATGACCTTCAGCGTCAACAACAATCCACTCTTTAGTTACAGTGGCTTTGCTTGCTGAAACTGTTTTGTAGCTTAATGCGTCCATAATATTATTTTAATTAAACATTCCATCCCCAATAAAGGGGATGCAAAAGTACAATTAATTATTTTAAAACCAAATACCTGAAAAGAATATTTTATCTGCTGAAAATCAGGACTTCAGTTTTTTAATTAAAACATTCAAAAAAGTATTTGAATTATTTGATGGAGAAAGCTTTTGAAATTGTATGTTTTTTGTGCAAAAATATTGTTTATAAGGTATATAGAACAATTTATAATATAGATTTCAGAAAAATCATATCGTTTGCTGGTTTTCTTTGGAAAAGGCTTGATTATTTTAAATACTGATAGGTGTTTTTTGTTTTATTTTAGGTAATTCTACTATATTTGTATTAATTACATAAAATTCAATTGGATGAAAGCTAAAGCAACTCTAAAACAAATTGCGAAGGAACTTGGTGTTTCTGTTTCGACTGTATCTAAAGCGTTGAATGACAGTCCAGAAATTAGTGAACAAACAAAGGTGAAGATTAAAGAGTATGCCAAACTCAAAAATTATAAGCCGAATGTTATTGGTTTGAATCTAAAAAATCGTAAAACAAAAACGATTGGGGTAATTATTCCTAATATTTTAAATTCTTTCTTTGCGAAAGTTTTTAGCGGTATTGAGAAAGTTGCCGATAAAAAAGGATATAATGTAATTACGTGTATCTCTAACGAATCTTTAGAGAAAGAAATCCACACGCTTGAAATGTTAAGCAATGGAACAATTGACGGATTTATTCTTTCGGTTTCAGAAGAAGCTCAAAAACTTCAAGATTACAATCACTTTTCGGAAATTATTAATGACGGAACGCCAATTGTAATGTTTGACCGTATTGCTGATGAAGTTGATTGTGATAAGGTTGTGGTAGACGATTTCGATTCGGCATTAAACTCGACACAGCATTTAATTAATCTTGGATGTAAAAATATTGCTTTAATATCTTCTGTAGATAATTTAAGTGTTGGAAAACTAAGAGCTGATGGTTATTTAAAAGCTTTAAAAGACAATAATATTCCAGTTAACGAAAAAATTATTCTTCGTACCGATTCTGAAGAAGACATGAAAGCTAAAATAGATGCGCTTTTTGAGAATAAAATTGATGGAATTTTTGCTTTGGACGAAAATGATTCGGTTGCGGCTTTAAGAGTAAGTTTAAAAAAAGGATACAGAGTTCCAGAAGATATTTCGATCATTGGTTTTGCCGATGGTATTTTAGCTTCAAGACGTTTGTCGCCAAGTTTGACTACAGTAAGTCAGCATGGAGTTGAAATTGGAGAAGTGGCTGCCAAAAGATTAATCGAAAGATTAGAAGAGCCAGAAGGAACAGTCTCAGATTACGAAACAATCGTCATCAAAACAAAATTGAAAGAAAGAGAATCAACTCGAAAAAAATAAAAATAAAAAAAATCCATTCGTTAAGCGAATGGATTTTTTTTATTTAAGCTCATAAGGAAATTTAGGATTCTTGTACTTTTTTAATTTCTCAAAAGGAACTAAAAAAGATTCCTCGCAAGATCTTGCTGCTCTATAAAAAATAGGAGTAAATTCAATTCCTTTTTCTGTGTAATTCCAAGAAGGAAAATCCCAATATTCTTCGTTGGTATAATCGCAAGGATCGTCATCTGTATTTTTTGGTTTTTCAAAATGTTGCTGAGAGTTAATCACAGCCAGTAATTTTGGAGCAAAAAAATCATTTCTGTATTTTGAAAAAGCATCAAAATTATTTTCACTGTCGCCCGTAACGCTTTTGTCAAAAGCTAGGATATCATCAATTCCATATTGTTTTCCATTATTTAAATCAATGAGATAGCCATTGCCACCAAAATCGGGATGTGCACCTCCGCAATCCCAACCACTAAAAATTTCAAATCCCAGCAAATTATTATTCAGAAAATTTATGGTTGTTGTGTTTTCAATGCCTTTTCCTTGGCTATATTCAAAACTAGATGCACAATTAAGCTGAGCTAATGTGTTTTCAATATGTATGCTTTCTAAAACAGGATTAATCAAAGTTTTATTTTTCTCTGAAAAATTATTTCCCAATCTAAAGAAATTTGAATCGCAATGTTTCTCAGAATACCATACAAATTCTTTGTTGTTATAAAGTGTTGTTTTCTGTTTTTTAAATTCGAGGAATTTATATTTCACAAGATTTAAACGTTCGTCATCAAATCTAATTTTGAGATTTGATTTGTAGTTGTCAAAATTTACAGGTTCAAGATGAACGGCTAACTGCTTGTCTTTGGCATCATACCAAAAACCATCAAAATTATTGCCTGATTTCTTTAAATAGAATTTTTCAGTTATAACATCGCCTGGTTTAAAATAGAAAGTAAAATTATTGCTGTCTTTTAGTTTTCCTTCGAGCTTAATATCTTTTAATGAGTTTTTGTAGAAGTAAACGGCATTTAAATTGGTTTCATTGTCAGAATTGTAGACCTGTACAGTCATAAAAATGATGCTTTTTCCTAGAGTTCCTTCCAGATAATAAATTTTGTTCTGGCAAAATGAAATTGTTGAGTAAAGTAGAAATAGGAAGAAAAAATATTTTTTCATTTTCTTTTAAATCTTTAAAGGTGGTTATAAAACTGTAAAAGTAGCAAAAGTAAAATTCTTACAATGTTGTTTTTAATGAATAAAAAAAGCTATTCAAAATCGAACAGCTTTTAATATGATAAATAATTTATTTTTTAGTGCGCTTCTAACCAATCTTTACCCATTCCAAGTTCAACTTCCAAAGGAACCGACATTTTAAAGGCATTTTCCATTTCGTGTTTGATCATAGGCTGGATTTTTTCGAGTTCGTCATTGTGAACATCGAACACAAGCTCATCATGCACTTGAAGCAACATTTTAGACTTCCAGTTTTCATCACGAAGTTTTTTATGAATATTAATCATGGCAATTTTAATCACATCGGCAGCGCTTCCTTGAATTGGCGCGTTGACAGCATTTCGTTCTGCGGCGCTTCTTACAACGGCATTAGCAGAATTAATGTCTTTTAAGTATCTACGGCGCCCTAAAATAGTTTGCACATAGCCTTTTTCTCTTGCAAAATCTACTTGATCTGAAATATAAGATTTAAGACGTGGGTAAGTTTTGTAATAAGCATCGATCAAAGCAGCACTTTCGCTTCTTGAAAGTGAAGTTTGGCTACTTAATCCAAAAGCAGAAACACCATAGATAATTCCGAAGTTTACCGTTTTGGCATTGCTTCTTTGTTCGCGGGAAACTTCTTCTAAAGCAACATTAAAAACCTTTGCAGCCGTTGCTCTGTGAATATCTTCTCCGTCTTGAAAAGCTTTGATCATATTTTCTTCGCCACTTAGAGCTGCAATAATTCTTAATTCAATTTGCGAGTAATCGGCAGAGATTAAAGTATAGTTTTCGTCGCGTGCCACAAAAGCTTTACGAATCTGGCGTCCTCTTTCAGTACGAATCGGAATGTTCTGTAAGTTTGGATTGTTAGAACTCAAACGACCAGTTGCCGCAACTGCCTGCATATAATCGGTATGAACGCGTAAGGTCTTTTTGTCAACCTGTTCTGGTAATGCTAATATATAGGTGCTTTGCAGCTTTACCATTTGGCGCCAATCTAAAATATCTTTTACAATTGGATTGTCATTTGCTAAATAAGTCAAAACTTCCTCACCAGTTGCATATTGTCCGGTTTTGGTTTTCTTTTGCTTAGCTCCGCCAATTTTAAGTTTATCGAATAAAATATCTCCTAATTGTTTTGGAGAAGCAAGGTTGAATGTTTCGCCAGCTGTTTCGTATATTTTCTGTTCCAAAGATTTGATTTCAACATCCATTTCTTTAGACATTTGTTTTAAGAAATCAACATCTAAACGAATGCCTTCCATTTCCATATCAGCCAAAACGCTTACTAGTGGAATTTCGATATCATCAAAAAGCTTCTTAGTTTCAGTCCTATCTAGTTCAGTTGTAAAGATTTCTTTCAGTTGTAATGTAATGTCGGCATCTTCAGCAGCATATTCTTTAATGTCTTCCAAAGGCACATCACGCATATTAAGCTGATTTTTTCCTTTTTTACCAATTAGAGTTTCAATTGATTTTGGAGAATATTTCAAATAAGTTTCTGCTAAAATATCCATATTATGACGCATATCTGGATTGATCAGATAATGTGCAATCATAGTATCAAAAAGCTTTCCTTTTACAGTAACGCCGTAATTAGAAAGTATTTTTAAATCATATTTTAAATTCTGCCCAATTTTTTCAATGTTTTCATTTTCAAAAAACGGAACAAATTTTTCAATCAAGGCTTTTGCTTCTTCTTGATTTTCAGGAAACGGAACATAAAATGCTTTTCCTTTTTCGTAAGAAAATGACATTCCTACCAATTCTGCGTGCAAAGCATCGATTCCTGTAGTTTCTGTATCGAAACAAACTGCAGACTGTTTTTGCAGATTCTGTAAAAGCAATTTAATTCCTAGATCACCTTGTATGGTCTGATAGGAATGTTCTGTGTTTTCTAAAGTGTTATAGAAAGAAGTTCTTGGAGCATCTGTATCTTCATCTGCACTAGCACTTCCAAAAAGATCAAATTGATCTTCATTTTTGGCAGGAGTTTTTTTAGCTGGTTTTGCATCTGGAGCAGCATTGGCAGTCTGAGCACCATCTGTTCTAAATAAATTGTCGAACTGCTCAGCCATTCTTCTGAATTCTAATTCTTGAAAAATAGCATCTGTTTTTTCTATATCTGGACGAGAAAGTTCGTAATCTTCCTCATTAAAAGTAACGTCGCAATCTGTAATAATGGCCGCCAGTTTTTTAGAAAGAATTCCTTTTTCTTTATTCGCTTCAATGTTTTCTTTCATTTTACCTTTTAGCTTGTCTGTATTAGCCAAAAGATTTTCCATAGAACCAAACTCTTTCAGGAATTTTTTAGCTGTTACTTCACCAACACCGGGCAATCCAGGAATGTTATCCACCGCGTCGCCCATCATTCCAAGAAAATCAATTACTTGCTCAGGTCTTTCAACTTCAAATTTTGCCAAAACCTCAGGAACTCCCCAAATTTCGATTCCGTTACCCATTCGGGCAGGTTTATACATAAAGATATTTTCAGAAACCAATTGCGCAAAATCTTTATCGGGCGTTACCATAAATACCTGATAGTTTTGTTTTTCGGCTTGTTTGGCAATTGTTCCAATCAAATCATCGGCTTCGCAACCTTCAAGCTCAATAATCGGAATATGCATGGCTCTTAATAGCTCTTGAATATACGGAACAGCAATTTTAATTGCCTCTGGAGTTTCATCTCGGTTTGCTTTGTATTCTACAAACATTTCGGTTCTCACATGGCTTCCCCCTTTATCAAAAGCAACGGCCAAATGATCTGGTTTTTCTCTTTTAATAACATCTAAAAGTGAGTTCATAAAACCCATAATTGCAGATGTATCCATTCCTTTTGAGTTGATTCTCGGGTTTTTTATAAATGCATAATAACCACGAAAAATTAGTGCATAAGCATCTAGAAGAAAAAGGCGTTTTTGAGTTGACATATTAAAAATATTAGTCTGTAAAAATAAACAATTGAGGTTGCAAAAATTAATCAAAAAAGAAATTTTTTACCATATAAGTTATATAAGTTCATTTTAGCTGAGATGTGTCTGTAGAGAAGCACCGCAGTGCGTCTTCTATTTCATCTGTAATATTATTTTATAGTGAATATTTAAAATGAACTTATATAACTTATATGGTGAAAATCTGCAAAGCGTTAATATCAAGTTAAAATTTTTTATTCAGGGATTTCTTCATTTTCTCTTCATGTTGCGAAGGTAATTTTGATCTGTAAAATAAAAGGTATTAATTCTTAAATCTTAGAAATCATGAGAAATTTATTAATGGTATTAGTGGCAGTTTTAGGAACAAGTGCAATGGTTCACGCATTTCCTGCAAAAGATGGTAAAGATGCTCCTGCAAAAGAGGTAAAAGCAACAAAACACCCAAAAAACAAATCTGATAAAAAAGTAAAATCAGGAAAAAGTGAAGCTTCAAAAACAGAAACAGCAAAAGTAAATAAAGAAACAAAAAAAGAAGCAAAAAAATAATTTAATATATAAAGTTGGTTAATTTAAAAATTTAAAGATCATGAAAAAATTAGTTTTATTAGCAGTAGCAGTTCTAGGAACAAGTATAATGGTAAACGCTCAAACAACTCCAGCTCAGGCAGCGCCTGCAAAAGAAGTTAAAGCAACCAAACATCATCATCATAAAGGAAACAAAAAAGCAAAAGCTGAAGCGCCAAAAGAAGAGGCAGCAGCTGTGAAAAAATAAGAATTGCTCTCGTTTTGTTTTCGAAGCATTGTAACGGAGGCAAAAACAGGAATAATGATTATGAGAATGCGATTGAAGAAGCTGATGAAGAAATTTGTCAGCTTTTTTCATTCGTTAATTTTTTAATAATGTACAGCTGGATTTTTGATAATTGATTAATTTTAGTTGTGCTTAAATGCTTTGTTTATGAATGTTTTAATTGTTGAAGATAATAAAGAGCTTGCTGTAGAAATTTACGATTTTTTATGTAATGCAGGTTATATCTGTAAAATTGCCAATAGTTGTGCAGATGCTTTGGAGGAATTTGGAAGCAATGATTATGATGCCATGCTGTTGGATTTGGGTTTGCCTGATGGAGACGGTTTTGAGGTTTTGCAGACAATTCGAAAAACTAAATCAAAAATCGCAGTAATTGTGCTCACCGCCCGAGGAGAATTGGATGACAGGATTAACGGACTTCATCTTGGAGCCGATGATTATTTAACAAAGCCTTTTGCTTTGACAGAATTGGCGGCAAGATTGTTTGCAGTGATTCGTAGGATTCATGGTTTTACCTTAAACAATTTAAGTATTCATGGCTTTTTGCTACAGCTTCAAGATTATAAAGTAAGTTTTAATGAAATTCCTTTAAGTCTTACCAAAAAGGAGTTTGATATTTTCCAGTATTTAGTTCTTAATAAAAACCGTGTCATTACAAGATTGCAATTGACCGAACATATCTGGGGTGATATTTTAGAAGTCAATTCAGATTCTAATTTTATCGATGTCCATGTTCGAAATCTCCGAAAAAAATTAGACAAACATACTTCAATAGATTGGTTTGAAACAGTTCGAAATGTGGGTTATCGTATAAACGAATAAATTTATTCTTGTGAAAATAAAACATCAATTAGCCATTTTTAATGCCATGACCAGATTGTTGGTCATTTTGATTTTATGGCTAATGCTTCCAATTTTGGTCGAAAATGTGGTATATCACCATATTAATAACACATTGCTGGAGAAAAAGAAAAAATTTATTGAACATCTTAATCAAGAAGAAATAAATGATTTTATAGAAAACCCAGATGACACGACTGAGACTTTTGCTGAATTTTCAACTTTGCATAGTGAGTTTTTGGTGCTGTCTAGGGTTCCTATAAAGCCACATCAGAAAAAATCAACTTTTACGAACGAATATCGTAAGATTGAAAATGAAGAAAGCGAATACAGAATATTACAGCATCATTTTACTTATGAAGGTGTAGATTATCAGCTTGAAATAGGCAGCAGTCTCAGTGAAGTCAACGATTTGACTTTTGTAATCAGACTGTTTATTATAATTGTATTTGTGGTGATTCTATTCATTACTTTTTTGGCTGATACTTTTTTTATTGAATACCTTTTAAAGCCATTTTATAAAATAATTGATACCAAAATTAGGCGTGTAAACGAACCTGAAACGTTTGACCATACTCCGATAAAAGCGGCTTCAAGAGATTTCAGAGAATTGGATTTTGTTTTGAACCAAATGATGGATCGAATTGCGGAGGTTTTTAAAAAAGAAAAACAGTTTATTTCGAATGTTTCGCACGAACTTTTAACACCAATAGCATTGCTCAAAAATAAACTAGAAAACTTGCTGCAGAATGAATCTTTAGATGACAATGCGGTTGATAAAATTGCGGGTTCTTTAAAGACGCTAGATATGCTCAAAAAGATTATCAATAATTTATTGCTGATTTCCAGAATAGATAATAATCAGTATGAATTGAATGAAGCAATTAATCTTCGCGAAATTATTTCTGATCTGCAAGAGGATCTTCAAGATCGTATTGAGGATAAAGAAATTCACTTCCAAAATAAAATGGAAAACAATTTTGTTTTTACCGGAAACAAAACTTTAATTCATATCCTAATTTATAATTTGGTGACCAACGCCATAAAATATAATAAACCGCAAGGAAAAATTATTGTTGAAGATGGTTTTGCAGATCATCATTATTTTATTTCGGTAAAGGATTCCGGAATTGGAATGGATGAATCACAGCTTGAGAAAATATTCAGTCGTTTTGCCAGAATCAGTTCTGATCAGGAAGGACAGGGCTTAGGTCTTGCAATTGCTAAGAGTATTGCTTCTTTTCATCATATAGAAATTACTGTAGAATCTGAATTAGGAAAAGGAACTTCTTTTAAATTATGGTTTTCAAAATCACAATTAAAAGTTAAACTTTTCTGTAAGACTTTTTCTTCATTTTGTCTTCATTTTGTGGTTATATCTTTGACTTATAAATAATGAAAATAACAATCATAAAAATTTAAAGTCATGAAAAAATTAGCAATTTTAACAGTAGCAGTTTTAGGAACAGTTGCAATGGCAAGCGCACAAACAACTCCAGCACCAGCAAAAACAAAAGAGGTGAAAACTGAAAAACAAGATAAAAAAGCAAACAAAAAAGCTAAAGGTGAGAAAAAAGCAGAAGCTGCAAAACCAGAAGCTCCAAAAGCAAAATAAAACGAGATTTTAAGTCTTAAGATTAAATAGTTTTAAAGGTTGGTAGGTTAAAGCTGAAAGAGTCATCTTTCAGCTTTTTTATTTTAACAGCGTTAAATTTTTTATAATAAAAAGAAATAGAATTCGCATTCTTTGTTACTTTGTTTAAAACTAAAAATTAAATGATCCGTCGTTTTGTAATTCTATGTGCTCTTTTATTATTTATTGAGTTCTATTCATATCAGGCTTTTCGAACTTTAATCAAAACACGCTGGATTTTGATTGGTTATCAGGTTATAAGCTTACTGGTTTTAATTTTTATTATTTATTCTTTTTCGCAGGTAGATCGATCTGTCGGTCAAACTAGGCAATTTATGTTTACCACTGGTTTAATGCTAACGGTTTACGTGCCTAAAATTTTGCTTACGCTAATAATGTTTAGTGAAGATATTTTTAGAATAGGAGCCAGTATCGTAAATTATTTTATTTACAATACTCCACGCAAAGAAATGATGCCTGACAGAAGGAAATTTGTTAGCCAACTGGCGTTAGGTTTGGCAGCGATTCCATTTCTTTCTATTATCTACGGAATTTTTGAAGGCAAATATAATTTCAAAGTAATCAAACAAACTGTGTTTTTTCCAGATCTTCCAGATGCTTTTGATGGATTTAAAATCACTCAGATTTCAGACGTTCATAGCGGAAGTTTTGATAATCCTGAGAAAATAAATTACGCTATTGATTTGATCAATGAACAAGAATCGGACTTGATTTTGTTTACTGGAGATATTGTAAACACGCATGCTAAAGAAATGCATCCATGGTTGGAAACCTTTAGCCGTATTAAAGATTATAAATATGGAAAGTTTGCAGTTTTAGGAAATCACGATTATGGCGAATATGTAACTTGGCCTTCTGAAAAGGAAAAAGACGAAAATTTTAAGGCAATTAAGAATTTGTATGGCCAGATTGGTTTTAAATTAATGCTGAATGAACATACTTACATTCAAAAAGGTGATGATAAAATTGCTCTGATTGGTGTTGAAAACTGGGGAGTGAATTTTAAGAAAGCAGGTGATTTAAATAAAGCGTCTGAAAATGTTCACAAAGACGATTTTAAAGTGTTAATGAGCCATGATCCAAGCCATTGGGATGCTGAAATCAAAGATCACCCAAAGAATTTCCATCTTACGTTTGCTGGCCACACGCACGGTATGCAGTTCGGAATTGAAATCCCAGGCTATTTTAAATGGAGTTTGG
The DNA here is from genome assembly GCF_000278705.1 of Flavobacterium sp. F52. Taxonomy (NCBI): domain Bacteria; kingdom Pseudomonadati; phylum Bacteroidota; class Flavobacteriia; order Flavobacteriales; family Flavobacteriaceae; genus Flavobacterium; species Flavobacterium sp. F52. The sequence goes on from NZ_AKZQ01000028.1 coordinate 78,740, forward strand.
CACAATACATTTACAAACAATGGGCAGGATTGTACGAAAATGTTGGAAGATACGTTTATGTTAACCGCGGCTTTGGTTTTCATGCTTATCCAGGACGAGTTGGAATTATGCCCGAAATAACAGTAATTGAACTAAAAAAAGGCCAGAATGTCGGTTAATTCGTTAAAAATGCTACATTTGTATAATATTTATTTCTTTTAGAGATTTAAAAAACTTAATTTTTTGGTTTTATGTCAAAATTTGGAGAACTAATAAATGCTCAAGTTCCAGTGTTAATTGATTTTTACACAGATTGGAATGAATCTTCAGTTTCTATGCATCCTGTCATTAAGGACGTAGCTGCTGCGCTTGGCGATAAAGCCAAAGTAATCAAAATTGATGTAGATAAAAATCAGGAACTAGCAGAAGCACTTCGTATTAAAGGGCTTCCAACTTTAATGATTTACAAAGAAGGCCAAATGATCTGGAGACAATCTGGAGAGCTTGATGCCAATACTATAATCGGAATTGTTCAGGAACAATTTAACGTCTAAATAACTTCTCTTTTGTTGATGTTATTTAGTGGATAATGTCAAACTTATATCCGTTTTCTTTTAAAAAATGCAGTGTTCTAGGCAAAGCAAATCTTAAATTTGGAGAAGCTTTAATACTGTCATGAAAAACAATTACGCTGCCAGATTTTACATTTTTGGTTACATTTTCAAGGCATTTTTCTGGAGTAATGCTTTGATCGAAATCAGCGCTTAAAACATCCCACATCACAATTTTATAGCCCAAACTTCTAAGGATTTTAGATTGCGCTTTTTTAATTTTTCCATAAGGGGGACGGAATAATAAACGGCGAGGAGCTTTTTCTTGCTCATCCAAAATAGCGGCACAATTTTTTACATTTTCGATATATTCTTTGGTATGGATTTTCCATCCATTTACATGATTCATCGTATGGTTGCCAATGGAATGTCCGTCTGTAATTAGCTTTTCAAATAAAGCCAGATTCGCTTTAATGTTTTTACCGATGCAGAAAAAAGTAGCTTTTGCATCAAATTTTTTTAATTCAGATAAGACCCAGTCTGTGATTTCTGGAGTAGGGCCATCATCAAAAGTCAGGTATATTTTCTTTTCGTTGTTAGGGATGTCCCAGCAATATTTAGAAAATACCTTTTTTATAAATGCGTTAGTTTTTACCCAATAAAAGCTCATTTTGAATTAAAATTGTATTAGTATGCATAAAATTAAAAAATGCAGCGCTATTTATCAAACAGCGCTGCATTTTTTTAATAAGTAAGATTTTTGTATATTATTTATTCTTTTTCACGTCCAAAACGCTCAAAAACATTCACGTAAGTATTAAATGTTGTTTTGTGCTGGTTGTAAAAAGCAGTGTCCTTATTATCATCCATTACATGCAATAAGCTTCTGTAACGCTCAATATCTGTAATGATGTCTACAGCCAAATCAGTTTGATCAGAAGGAGTCAATGTACTGTAATAGTTTAGATTCTCTTTATATTTCTGAACCAATTTGTTTAATAGATCTTGTGCTTTGGCTTTTTCTCCAACTTTGTAATAACCATCTGCAAAAGCTTCAACTAATGAATAATATCCATATTTGTCTAAAGGCATTTTGGTCATCGCTAAATTGATTACGTTTTTAGCTTTGTCAATTTTACCTTCTGCAATAAGCTGATTCATTAATCTCGAAAGATTAGTACGGTAAGTAATGCTATTTCTTCTAGTTTCAGGATCGTGATAGATGTTTCCATTGCTATTGCCCCAATCCCATTTCATTACAATATCGTACATTTTATCTGCATCAATTTGTCCCATATCTAATGGTCCGCCATCTTTAGAAGGAGTATTTTTAATTGGAACCAATTTATATACCATTCCGTCCAATTGCAGATAATCTTTTAGCCATAAATAATCTTCATCATCAAAAGCTCCGCCGCTAAAATAAATTGGTCTCTTCCAATTGTTATTAGCTAAAATATCAAGCATCATTAAACGGTTTTTGTATAGTGCGCTTCCCTTGATATCAATGTCTAAGTAAGGAACAATAGAATCGTAATACTTAGGATTCACTACTTTATTTTGAATAATAGTGTTTTTGTCCACATTTACTCTAATCTTGTTTGTTGGATAGAAATGGATAGTTTGTCCGTTTTGCAATCCAACAGTCGATTTAGGATTTTTGATGAAATCGATAAAATCTTTAATGTTCCAACGAGTATCAATTTTTTGAATATAAGCTGTGTAATCCAAGTTATCTCCCACATATTGGCTATGAACAAAAGAAATAGGCAACGGATTTGATTCATAAGACTTCGCTTTCATCTGGTCAATATACCAGTCTGTCATAAATAAACTCGTATTTACAATCTTCACATCGGTTCTAAAATGCTCAATTTCCTGCGCATACCAAAGAGGGAAGGTGTCATTGTCTCCAATGGTAAATAAGATCGCGTCTTTGTCGCAAGAACTTAAATAAGCTTTTGCCATTGCAACTGCTGTATATCTTCCAGATCTATCGTGATCATCCCAGTTTTGAGAAGCCATTAAAACAGGCGCAGCCAATAAACTTCCGGCAATAATTACTGGTCCCGCAATTTTTGGAGCTAAGTATTTATACAAACTTTCATAGAGCGAATAAACACCAAATCCGATCCAGATGGCAAAGACATAGAATGAACCTACAAGAGCATAATCTCTTTCACGAGGTTCAAAAGGTCTTTCGTTCAAATATATTTTTAGTGCAATTCCTGTAAATAAAAATAAAGCTAAAAGTACATAGAAGCTCTTCAAATCTTTGTTTGCATGATACATAATACCAATTAATCCTAAAATAAAAGGTAGGAAATAATAAGCGTTACGACCTTTGTTGTTTAAAACATCTGTTGGAAGGTTGTCTTGTGAGCCTAAATGAACAGAATCTAAAGCTTTGATGCCGCTGATCCAGTTTCCGTCTAAATTATCATATTTACCTTGAACATCATTTTGGCGTCCAACAAAATTCCACATCAAATATCTCCAGTACATGTATCCAAACTGGTATTCAAACATAAAACTGAAGTTGTCCGCTGTAGATGGTTTTTCGATAATTAAATATTCTCCGTAGCTTCTTAAGAATTTTACATAACCTTCGTTGTCAATTTGTTTTTGAGCATACGCTCTTCTAAACTCAGAAACTGTTTTTTCAACTTCATTACGCAATTGAGCTGTAGCTTTGTTGTATTCGTCTTCGCTCAATTGACTAGCGTCGATTCCGTATTTTGCCAAATCTTCATCATAATTATAATTAGGATTGATTCGGAACTTTGGAGGATTTGTAAAGTTGATATAGTTTTGAATGTGTCCCGTTTCTGTACTCCACATTCTTGGCAGAATGGCTTTCTGGTTGTCATCAGAATTTTGTTCTGCATTTTTATAATTATTGGTAATAATATATTTACCTGTTTTATAATCTCTTTCGTAGTTTGGTTTTTTATCTAAATAAGGCGTTTTAGCATCAAGACCAGCAAAAAGTTCAGTGTATTGAGGTCCATAAAATAAAGGATTTACACCATACTGCTCACGATTATAATAAGCTAAAACTTCTGTAGCGTCTGATGGTTTGTTTTCGTTAATAACCGTATTGGCATTTGCACGAACAGGAAGCATTAACCAAGTTGAGAAACCAATCAAAATGAATAAGATACATAATATAATAGTGTTGTAGAATATTAAACCTTTTTTGCTAGTGTATTTTAATCCAAAATAGAAAAACGCAATTAATAATAATGCTACAAAGATAGTTCCTGAGTTGAACGGAAGTCCCATGCTGTTTACCATGAAAATTTCGGTTTTTCCGAAAAATGCCATAGTAAGAGGAAGAAGTAATTTGAAAATGAATAATAAAATTCCAATAACAACTACATTGGCAATAAGGAAGTTTTTAATCGTAACTTTTTCGTAGTGTTTGAAATAGTATAAGAATCCAATAGAAGGAATGGTCAAAAGAGCCATGAAGTGAACTCCAAACGAAAGACCGACAACCAATGAAATGATTAAAAGCCATTTATTTCCTTTTGGTTTGTCCATATCTTGCTCCCAGCGTAAACCAAGCCAGAAAAGCAATGCAATTAATAAAGAAGCCATTGCATAAACTTCGGCTTCTACTGCATTAAACCAAAAGCTATCAGAGAAAGTGTAAGCCAAAGCACCTACAAAAGAACTTCCTAAAATTACAATCGAATTATTTTGGTCAATTTCGGTAAATCGACCTACGATTTTTTTCAAAATCATAGATGATGACCAGAACATAAATAATATGGTAAATGCGCTAGAGAAAACAGACATCATGTTAACCATTAGAGCCACATGTTGAGCATCTATTGCAAACATGGCAAAAAATGCGCCCATCATTTGGAAAAGTGGAGCTCCTGGTGGGTGTCCCACTTCAAGTTTGGCTGCGGTAGCAATATATTCTCCGCAATCCCAAAAGCTCATTGTAGGTTCTACTGTTAAGGTGTAAGTTATTAAAGCGATTGCAAATGCAAACCAACCAATAATTGTATTCCATTTATTGAAATTGAATTGTGCCATATTTAGGTGTTAAAAATTTGAATGTTTTTCTATCCTACAAAGAAAATGTTTTTTTATGTAAAGAAACGAGCATTAACAAAAAATTCTATAAAACAATGCGTAATGAGTAATGCGTTGTCTATGAGGAGTTTTTAATATTGAAGCGGATTTGAATGTGAAAAAAATCAAAAAAAATGATTTTTTTTGGCCAAAAAGTTTGCACAAACTAAATAAAGACTTAAATTTGCA
>NZ_AKZQ01000029.1:0-31101 GCF_000278705.1 Flavobacterium sp. F52
GTCCTAGTAGACCAACAGAAAAGCCTCTCAGAAATGAGAGGCTTTTTTTATGCTTTAAAGTTAGGTTTTTTAACGCAAAGCGCGCTAAGTTTTTAGAATATAGAGTTTGTTAAGCTTTATGCGTCTTGTTTTGAATATAGCCCGTGATTTCAACCACGGGAAATGTATTGTGAAAGACATATTTTTTGGGAGGCTTATTGCGGATCTATTTATGATTTAAAGAAGAAGGAACAATTCCGAATTTCTTTTTAAATGAAAATGAAAAGTGCGAAAGATCTTCAAAGCCAACGCCAATATATACTTCAGATGGCGGATTTCCTTGGCTGATTAAATAATAAGCTTCCTGAAGTCTTTTGTTTAAAAGCCATTTTCCAGGTGTTTCCTGAAATACTTTTTGAAAATCTCTTTTGAATGTTGCCAAGCTCCTTCCAGTCAGATAGGCGAATCGCTGCATTTGAACATTGAAATGGAAATTTTTATTCATAAAAGCTTCCAAGTCAATTTTTCCAGGTTCATTAAAATCAAATAAAATGTCTTTTAATTCTGGATTCACTTTTAATAAAAGATGAATGGCTTCCTTAATTTTTAAATTGAACAAAGTTTCGTTGTTTTCTTCTTCGACTTCGAGATAAGAAATCAGCGATTCCATGAAGGATTTGTAGAGTGGGTTGGGGGCTAGTGAAAACATGGCTTCTGTATTAGCTTTTTTGTCAGCTTTCAAATTGTACTCTTTGCTAATTTCTTTTAAAATTTCCTGATCCAAAAAAAGAGAAATGGTTTTAAATTCTCCTCCTTCTGGCGGAATCTTGGTAAATTTTGCCAAATGGTTTCTTCTGCTAAAGCGAAAATCTCCCGGTTTTGAATGAAAGGTGTTTTTGCTGTCTGAAGCGATCATTTCGCCAGAAATCTGATAGCTGAAAACATGTTCGGGTATAAAATGCTCGCCTTCTCGACTGCGTGCGTAATAACACGAGTAGAGAATTTTGGGCTTTGTGTTTGGTTTGATGCTCATATTGTAAAAATACTAAAAGATCTGGAAATCTTTAGATCAAAGATTTCCAGATTGATGAAGATTATTTTGGCTGAATCAATGCTCTTGGCTCTAAATAAGCTTCAAGGCCAATTGTTCCAAATTCACGTCCGATTCCAGATTGTTTAAATCCGCCAAAAGGAGCCATTGGGTCATGGCCAATTCCGTTGATCTGAACACGGCCAGCGTTAATTTGCGAAGCGATATTATGTGCTCTTTTTGAATCTGACGAACTTACATAGGCTTGCAAACCATAAGTGGTGTCATTGGCAGTTTCAATGGCTTTTTCTTCTGTTTTGTAAGTAATGACAGACAGAACAGGGCCGAATATTTCTTCTCTTGCTATACGCATCTGATTGTTTACGTTGATAAAAACAGTTGGTTTTACGAAATTCCCGCTTTCAAGTCCTTCTGGTTTTCCCAGTCCGCCAATTAATATTTCTGCGCCTTCGTTAATTCCGGTCTGAATATAGTCTTGAACACGGTTAAATTGTTTTTCGCTAACCATTGGGCCAACTGCAGTGTTTGGATTTTTTGGGTCTCCCACAATGAAGTTTGGAATCGTTTCTTTAATAAGAGATTTTACTTCGTCTAATTTGTTTTCTGGGATTAATAATCTAGTTCCGGCAATACATGCTTGTCCGCTATTCATAAATGCTGCGCCAATGGCAAGCGGAATAGCTTTTGAGAAATCTGCATCATCTAGAATGATATTTGGAGATTTTCCGCCAAGTTCAAGAGTTACTCTTTTCATGGTGTTGATGGCTTCTTTTGCAATAATTTTTCCAACGTTTGTTGATCCTGTAAAAGAAATTTTAGAAATATCTGGATTTCTGCTTATTTCGGCACCAACTATTTCTCCTAATCCATTTACAATATTTACAATTCCCTTTGGAAGTTGTGCATCGTGTAAACATTCGATCATTAATTGAGTCTGTTGAGCGCTCATTTCGCTAGGTTTAATTACGGTTGTGCATCCTGCTGCAATTGCTGTAGATAGCTTGCTGCAAATGAAGCCATTGCTCGAATTCCACGGAATAATAATTCCAACAACGCCTATGGGTGTCATTTGAACTTCAGATTCGCCCATTGTTTTAATAAAGCTGTAAGAGTTGAGGAGATTGATTGCGGAGTCAAAGCTCTTCAGCATGTAATCGTAGCTTACACTGGCAAACTGAAATGTGCCTCCGTATTCTTCTGTCATTATATTAATAAAGTCATCTTTCCTTTTTTCAACAGAAGATTTGATTTTTTCAAGATATTGGATTCTTTCTGAAGGTGTTGTTTTAGAAAAAGTTTTAAAGGCATTTTTCGCTGCTTCGATTGCGTTTTGAGTGTCTTCGGTATTGCCCAAAAGAACTTTTCCTAATTTTTCATTTGTTACTGGGCTAATAAGGTCGAAATATTCAGTTCCTTTTGGAGTAACAAATTCTCCATTGATGTAAATTTTGTCTATTGTTTTCATTTTGTTGTTTTTAATGAATTTTTATTTGACAAATTTCCGCATTAAATGGATTGACCGTTTTGTTGAAAAGCTCAGTTAAACTTTGTTGAGAAGCTCATTTTTTTGCATAAAAAAAGCTTCTCACTGGAGAAGCTTTAAGGAGAAAAAATAATCATGTTAGATTTTTAAAGTTATAACGGGTTTAACGGCGTGATTGACCAAGCCTTCGCTGATGCTTCCATTAAAGAAATGTGCAAAACCAGTTCTGCCATGTGTGCACATTCCGATAACATCAGCGTCTATTTTGTTTGAGAAATTGATGATTCCTTTTTCGATATTGGTGTCGTTGTAAATTTGAGTTGTGTAATTGGTGATATTAAATTCCTCTACAAAATCGTTCATTGCTTTTTCGCTAACATGAGTTGGTTTGAAGCTGTTGGGTGTGCAAATAGTGACTAAGTGTAGTTTTGAATCAAATAGTTTGGTGAAATTTAAAAGTTTTTCAAATGGTTTTTTTGCCTCATCTGAAAAATCAGAAGCAAAAACAATGTTGGATGCATTAAAATTTGGAATATTTTTCTTGATGACTAAAACAGGGATTTCTGAGTTTCTAACTACTTTTTCTGTATTTGAGCCTATTAGGAGTTCTTCGACGCCAGAAGATCCATGAGAGCCCATAATAATTAGATCAATGTCGTAATCTTTGCTTATTTGGGTAATACCGTGTATGGGTTTGTCCATTTTTACAATTTCAGTTACCGGAATTCCTTCTAGATAATCTCTAGAGGCAACTTCGTCTAGCGTTTCGTTTGCTTTCTTCATAAAAAGCATGGTTTCAGGAATGCTGGTTCCTCCCAATATAGCGTCGTTTGATTGCTGTGGCAATTCAAGCATATGAAGAAGAATGAGTTCGGAATTGTTCTTTTTTGCGATTTGAGCAGCAACTCTTAGAGCGTCTTCTGCATGTTCTGAGAAGTCGGTAGGTACTAAAATTCGTTTCATGATTTTGAGGGTTAAAAATTATGAATAATTCGCGTTTTAATGCTATAATAAAGATAAGAAATTATTTTAGAGCAATCAATTTATTTGATTTATAAAAAAATCACTATATTTGCACTGTTATTTATTAAAATCTAAATAATGAGGGGACTAAGTGTCCCCTCTTTTTATAAAATTATGACATTTAAAGAAAAAGTAAACGGATTAATTACGGAAGCTCTTCTGGAAAAACCATCAATCTTTTTGGTTGATCTGGCTGTTTCGGATTCTTTTAAGATTAGTGTTGGTTTAGACGGAGATAATGGAGTGGCGCTGCAAGACTGTATAGATATCAGTCGCGCAATCGAGAATAATCTTGATCGTGAAGAACAGGATTTCTCGCTTGAAGTAGCATCGGTTGGAGTCGGAACTCCTCTTAAAATGATAAGACAATACAAGAAAAATGTTGGTAGAACGCTGATTGTTACCACAAATACAGAAAAAATCGAAGCGGAATTGGTAGAAGCTAATGATGTTTTTATAATTTTGTCTTGGAAAGCAAGAGAACCGAAAAAAGTAGGAAAAGGAAAAGAAACAGTTCAAAAAGAGCAACAAATACCTTATACAGAAATTAAAGAGGCAGTTGTTACGGTAACATTTTAATTTTAATTAAAAAATTCGCATGGAAAATTTAGCATTAATCGATTCATTCTCAGAGTTTAAAGATAATAAACTTATTGATCGTGTAACGCTTATGGCAATTTTAGAGGACGTATTTAGAAATGCATTAAAGAAAAAATACGGTTCAGATGAAAATTTCGATATCATTATAAACCCTGATAAAGGTGATATGGAAATCTGGAGAAGAAGAGTAATTGTTGCCGATGAGGATCTTGATTTTGAAAATGAGGAAATTACATTGACTGAAGCAAGAAAAATTGAGGCGGATTTTGAAATTGGTGAAGAAGTTTCTGAAGAAGTAAAATTGATTGATTTAGGAAGAAGAGCTATCTTAGCGCTTCGTCAGAATCTTATATCTAAAATTCACGAACACGATAATACAAACTTATACAAGCAGTTTAAAGATATTATCGGTGATATTTATACGGCTGAAGTACACCACGTACGTCCAAGAGTAGTTATCTTAGTGGATGATGAAGGAAATGAAATTGTACTTCCAAAGGAAAAACAAATTCCATCAGATTTCTTCCGTAAAGGAGATAACGTTCGTGGAATTATTGAAAGCGTTGAATTAAAAGGAAACAAACCTCAAATTATTATGTCTAGAACTTCTGAGAAGTTCTTGGAAAAATTATTTGAGCAAGAAATTCCAGAGGTTTTCGACGGATTAATTACAGTGAAAAATGTAGTTCGTATTCCAGGCGAAAAAGCAAAAGTGGCTGTTGATTCTTATGATGATAGAATTGATCCAGTTGGAGCTTGCGTTGGAATGAAAGGTTCTCGTATTCACGGAATTGTTCGTGAGCTTGGAAATGAAAATATTGATGTAATCAATTATACAAACAATATTCAATTATTTATTACAAGAGCATTAAGCCCAGCAAAAGTTTCTTCTATCAAAATTGATGAAGAAAATAAAAGAGCTGAAGTGTTCTTGAAATTAGAAGAAGTTTCAAAAGCAATTGGTAGAGGTGGTCACAACATTAAATTGGCAGGTCAGTTGACAGGTTATGAATTAGATGTTATACGTGAAGGAGATATCGCTGGAACCGTTGCAGATGAAGATGATGTTGAATTAACAGAGTTTTCAGATGAAATTGAAGAGTGGGTAATTGAAGAGTTTGCAAAAATAGGTTTAGATACTGCAAAAAGTATTTTAAAACACGACGTAGAAGATTTAGTAAGAAGAACAGATTTAGAAGAGGAAACAATTCTAGATGTTATGAAGATACTAAAAGAAGAGTTTGATAGTTAAGCTAAAAGCTTGCATCTGCTCTAACAACACAACGAAAAAGGTAATAATAAAAAGGTTATATGTCTGAAGAGAGAGTAATAAGAATAAACAAGGTTTTAAGGGAATTAAATATTTCGTTAGAAAGAGCTGTGGATTATCTAAAAGATAAAGGAATTGCTATTGATGCAAATCCTAATGCGAAAATTTCTGACACGGAATTTAATATCCTTCAAAGCCAATTTGCGGGCGATAAGGGGAATAAGGAGGCTTCTAAAGAGGTTGGAGAAGAAAAAAGAAAGGAAAAAGAGGCATTACGTGTAGAGCGTGAGAAAGAAATTGAAGACAAACGCAGACAAGAAGAAGAGCGTCTAAAACAGCAAGAAATAATTAAAGCAAGAGCTATTGTTTCGGGACCTGTACAAGTTGGTAAAATTGACTTGAATCCAAAAAAACCTGCGGTTACTCCTTCTGAGGAAGCAGCTAAGGTTGAAGAACCAAAAGTTGCTGCTGCTGTGCAGCCAGAAAAACCTGTTCAAAATGAAACAGTGAAATCTGAACCAGTTGTTTCAACTCCTGTTGCTGAAACTAAAAAAGAAGAACCTATTATTACTGAGAAAAAAGAAGTTAAAGCAGAATCTAAAGTTGCGCAGGAGCCAATCGTGTCTACTGATCCAACAACTTCGGAAGAAACTATTACTACTCAATATCAAAAGCTTACTGGAACTACTCTTACAGGTCAGACAATTGATTTATCTCAATTTAATAAGCCTAAGAAAAAGAAGGAAGATCCTAAAGCGGCTCAGAATAAACCTGGAACTCCTGGAGTTGGGAATAATAATAACGCCAATAAAAATAAGCGTAAAAGAATTGGTCCAAAACCGGGTGTGCCTGGTGCACCAAAGCCTGTTACGGGTAATGCGCCTGGAACACCGAATCCAAACAAGCCGGCTCAAAATAACAATGGGGGAGGCTTTAATGCTAACAGAAGCCAAAGACCAGGTTTTGTAAAAGGAAACCGTCCTGCTATTGTGGCTAAAGTTGAGCCAACTGAAGAAGAAGTAAAAAACCAAATTAGAGAAACTCTTGAAAAACTTCAAGGTAAAGGAGGAAAATCTAAAGCGGCAAAATATAGAAGAGATAAAAGAGAAACACACCGTCAGAAATCTGATGACGAGCAAAGAGCTCTTGACGAAGGAAGTAAAACAATTAAAGTTACTGAGTTTGTTACTGTAGGTGAAATTGCAATCATGATGGATGTGCCGATTACTAAAGTAATTGGAACTTGTATGTCTCTTGGTATCATGGTTACCATGAACCAACGTCTAGATGCTGAAACATTAACTATTGTAGCAGATGAGTTTGGTTATGATGTTGAATTCATCACAGTAGATATTGAAGAAGCAATAGAAGTTGTAGAAGATAGAGAAGAAGACTTAGTAACAAGAGCGCCAATTGTGACAGTAATGGGTCACGTTGACCACGGTAAAACATCTTTACTGGATTATATTCGTAAAGAAAATGTTATTGCAGGTGAGTCTGGAGGTATTACTCAGCACATTGGAGCGTATGGAGTTACTTTGGATAACGGACAAAAAATTGCATTCTTAGATACTCCAGGTCACGAGGCGTTTACAGCGATGCGTGCACGTGGAGCTCAAGTTACGGATATTGCGATTATCGTAGTTGCGGCGGATGATGATATCATGCCACAAACAAAAGAGGCAATTTCTCACGCACAAGCTGCGGGAGTGCCAATTATATTTGCAATCAATAAAATTGATAAACCAAACGCGAATGTTGACAAAATTAAAGAACGTTTGGCTGGTATGAATTTACTTGTTGAAGATTGGGGTGGAAAAATTCAGTCACATGATATTTCTGCAAAAGTCGGAACGGGAGTTAAAGAATTATTAGAGAAAGTTTTATTAGAAGCTGAAATCTTAGATTTAAAAGCAAATCCAAATAAAGCGGCGCAGGGAACTGTTGTTGAGGCTTACTTAGATAAAGGAAAAGGATACGTTTCTACAATTTTAGTGCAACAAGGTACTTTGAAAATTGGAGATTATATGCTTGCTGGTAAACACCATGGTAAGGTAAAAGCAATGCATGACGAAAGAGGGCATACAGTTTTATCAGCTGGACCTTCAACCCCTGTATCAGTTTTAGGTTTAGACGGAGCTCCAACAGCGGGTGATAAGTTCAACGTATTTGAAGACGAAAAAGAAGCAAAACAAATTGCATCAAAACGTTCTCAATTAATGCGTGAGCAGTCTGTTCGTACTCAAAGACATATTACACTTGATGAAATTGGACGTCGTATCGCTCTTGGTCAGTTTAAAGAATTGAACGTAATTCTTAAAGGAGACGTTGATGGTTCTGTTGAAGCATTATCAGATTCGTTCTCTAAACTTTCTACAGAAGAAGTTCAAATCAATATTATCCATAAAGGTGTTGGTGCGATTACAGAAACAGATGTTAACTTGGCTTCTGCTTCAGATGCAATCATCATCGGATTTAACGTTCGTCCTGCAGGAAATGCTAGGCAGCTTGCGGATAAAGAAGAAATTGATATCCGTTACTATTCTATTATTTATGCGGCAATCGATGACTTGAAAGATGCGATGGAAGGAATGTTAGCGCCAGAGATGAAAGAAGAAGTTTTAGGTAATGCTGAAATTCGTGAGATTTTCAAAATTTCTAAAGTAGGTTCAATTGCTGGATGTATGGTGACAGACGGTAAAATCTTAAGAACTTCTAAAATTAGAGTAATTAGAGATGGGGTTGTTGTTCATACAGGTGAATTAGTTGCCTTGAAACGTTTCAAAGACGATGTGAAAGAAGTGACTAAAGGTTACGATTGTGGTATCCAAATAAAAGGATTTAATGATATCGAAATTAATGATGTTATTGAAGCTTACCACGAAGTAGCAATTAAAAAGAAATTGAAATAAATTCAATTCATATAAAAAAAGTCCCAATGAAAATTGGGACTTTTTTTATTTTAAAATTATGATATTAATGAATGTGGTGTTAGGAAATTAGTCATTGTAATGTGTTTCATTTTATAATATGAAACATAAATGAGAGATTTGGCTACGGTCTGGTTCGTGGAATGTCTGTTTCTTTGTGTAGTAATTTTCTTTTGTTTTTTAGGTGAAATGAAATTAAGAAAATAGTTTGTCGAATGAAATATCTATACTGATATGAGGGTAAGTATAAATCATATTGTGAATGCAATTTTTGGCAGGCGTTTTAAATCAGAGAATTCCGTTAGTAATTTTACAAATGTTCAGCAGTTAAGAGAAATAATGCCTGCTTTGCTTGAGGGGTATTTGACTGAAGCGGAAATGCCAAACAGTTTTCTTTTGTTATCGCCTCCTCCCGAACACAACTCCAGTTTTTTTGAGTTAGATTTGGAACATGCAAGAAAAGCATTGGAATCTAAGGACGAAGCACGTTTTTTGCAGGCGGCCATAGATGCAGACTTGTCCTTTCCTTTTGCGGTTAAATCATTTGAATCAATTATAGGTATGCAGATTAGTGAGTCAAAAACTCCTAAACTTTACGTGCTAATGCGAAGGGTGATGACAGATGCGGGATTGTCTACTTATGCGGCTAAAAATTATTACAAAAGGGAAAGGCCATTTATGGTAAATAATCAAAAGACATGCACTCCCGATCAGGAAAATATATTATATAAAGTTGGTTCGTTTCCTTCTGGTCATGCTGCTGTTGGCTGGGCGTGGTCATTGGTTTTAATTAAGCTTTTCCCTGAAAAAGAAAAAGAGATTTTGAAACGCGGGCATGACTTTGGTGAAAGTCGTATTGTTTGTAATGTACATTGGTATAGTGATGTTAAAATGGGAAGAACTATGGGGCAGGCGACTGTTGAATGTCTTTGGGGTAATTCGGATTTTCTGGCTGACTGGGATAGTGTTAAAAAAGAAATACAGGAGATTTTAGATTCTAATTTAGAATAAAGGCTTAGTGATTTTAAATTTAGAATGATATCTCAAATTTTAGTATTATTTTTGGGTATAAATAATATAAAAATGAAAAGAATTTTAATATACACAAGCTTGTTTTTTATAAGTTTTACGGCATTATCTTTTTCACAAGAAAATGTTGAGAAACCTACGCCGCCAGCAGGAGATGCTTTAGTTGGGGATTATTATGGAACAGATGTTTCTGGAGCTGTGGTAAATAATGCTGTTTCTGTTGAAAAACTTGAAGGGGAATTAAAAACCACAAAAACAATAGAAGGAATTGCAGTAAAAGGTGAAGTAACGGATGTTTGTGCGAAAAAAGGGTGCTGGATAACTCTAAAGACTAAAGATGGTGAATCTTTCTTTGTAAAAATGAAAGATTACGCTTTTTTTGTACCTACTGCATTAAAAGGTAAAAATGTAGTTTTAGAAGGAAATGCTGAAAAGAAAGTAACACCTGTTGAGGAACTTAAGCATTATGCAAAAGATGCTAAGAAAACAAAGGCAGAAATAGATGCGATTAAAATGCCAAAAGAAGAAATACGCTTTTTAGCGAGCGGGATAAAAGTGGTAAATTAGATTTAAAAGTTGTAATTCTAAAATAGAAACAAAAAAAGCGAGATTTTTATATCTCGCTTTTTTTGTTTCTGCATGCATCATTTTCCAGGTTTAAGCAGGAAAACGCTTTTGTATCTTTTTTTGATTTCTGCTAAATTTCTTTCAGCTTCTATTCTGGTTTTGAAATTCCCAACAATTACTTTATAATTTGGAGTGCTGAAAATAATGGTTCCGTCAATATCAGAATTTTCTTTTTTGAAATCCGATAACGTTTTTTTTGCTTCGTCGCTTTTACCACTAAAGATTTGAATTCTATAGGTGTCGTTTGTATTTATCGACGTGTTAATTTTGCGCTTCTCGTTTAGTAATTGCTCAAATTTAGGATCTTGATTTAGTGTTAAATTTTGGTCTTGAGCATTAATATTGTGTGCTAAAGCAATCGTTGTAATTGTTAATAAAAGGCTTTTTGAAGGACTTAAAATTCTCATAATGTGATGGTTTTTATGCAAAAATACTATTTAAAGTTTGAGTGTAAAATTTTAATATTATTTAGAATTGATATAAATTGATAATTAAGACTATTTTAAGGTTTTGAGAATAGCTCATAAGTCGTATTTTTGTGCAAGTTTTAAAAGAGGGTATAGGTTTTTGCTGGATTTAGTACAGAAAAAATCATACCAAAAATTAGTAGACAATTATTTATACTATATGAAAAAGGTGGGTAACCATAATTCGATCTCAAGAAAATTGCTGCTTGGCTTATCGCTAACGTTAATTTTCTCCCTAACTTCATTTGCTCAAGAAGCTGCTGCTCCGGCGGCGCCTGAGGCTGCTGCGGCTGCTCCAGCTGCAGGAGGCGGTGATCCAGTAAAAGGGAAAGAACTTTTTAATGCAAATTGCGCTGCATGTCACAAATTAGATGCTAAATCAACTGGTCCTGCTTTAAGGGGGGTTGCTTCTAAGCATGATATGGCTTGGATTTACAAGTGGGTGCATAACAGTTCTGACATGATTAAGTCAGGTGATCCTGTTGCTGTTAAACTTTTTGAGGAAAATAACAAAGCTGTTATGACTTCGTTTCCTCAATTGTCTGAAGGAGATATTGATAATATTATAGCGTATACTTCTGAGCCTAAGGCTGAGCCTGCTGCGGCTGCGGGAGGTGCTGCAACTCCTCCTGGAACAAATGTTCAAGATGGCGCTATTTCAAATAACATTATTTTAGGAGCTCTTGCTCTTGTAATGGCTATTTTAGTTGTAATGTTGTTTATGGTAAACAAAGTTTTAACTAAAGTTGCTAATAAAAACGGTATTGAAATTGCTCCAAAAGAAGCAAGACTGCCAATCTGGAAAGCTTTCGCTAAAAACCAATTCTTGGTTTTAGTAACTGCAATCTTCTTGCTTTTGGCTAGTGGTTATTTTGTTTACGGATACTTAATGCAAGTAGGTGTAGATCAGAATTATGAGCCAATTCAGCCAATTCACTACTCTCACAAAATTCACGCTGGTGATAATGAAATCAATTGTAAATATTGTCACTCTGCTGCTCGTGTAAGTAAAACAGCTGGTATTCCTTCTTTAAATGTTTGTATGAACTGTCATAAAAATATTTCTGAGGTTGCTGAAACTACTGCTACTCCTGAGTACAGCAAAGCATTCTACGATGCTCAAATCCAAAAATTATATGATGCTGTTGGATGGGATAAGACTAAACAAGCTTATACTGGAAAAACAATGCCTGTAAAATGGGTTCGTATTCACAACTTACCTGACTTTGTTTACTTCAACCACTCACAACACGTTTCTGTTGCAGGTATTGAATGTCAAACTTGTCACGGACCAGTACAGGAATTTGAAATCATGAAGCAATACTCTAAATTAACAATGGGATGGTGTGTTGATTGCCATAGAAAAACTGATGTTAAGATGGAAGGTAATGCTTACTATGACAAAATTCATGCTGAGCTTTCTAAAAAATACGGTGTAGAGAAATTAACTGCAGCGCAAATGGGAGGTTTAGAGTGTGGTAAATGCCACTATTAATCGATTTATTAAGATTTTAATATATATATACAATGTCATCAAACAAAAAATACTGGAAAAGTGTTGAGGAGCTAGAAAATAGCTCTATTGTTGAGGCGCTTAGAAATAACGAATTTGTTGAAGAAATTCCTACTGATGAGTTTTTAGGTAATGCTGATGCTTTATCTACTTCAGGAACTTCACGTCGTGACTTTTTAAAGTACGTAGGGTTTAGTACGGCGGCTGTAACATTAGCTGCTTGCGAAGGTCCGGTTCACAAGTCTATCCCTTATGTATTACAACCAGAGCAGATCATTCCTGGTGTTGCTGATTATTATGCAACTACAGTTTTTGATGGATTTGATTTTGCTAATCTTTTGGTGAAAACTCGTGAGGGTCGTCCAATTAAAATTGAAAACAATACAATTGCTGGAGCTAAATTTTCAGCGAATGCTAGAATTCATGCATCTATCTTAGGTTTGTATGATAGCACTCGTTTAAAAGAGCCAAAAGTAGACGGTAAAAATTCTTCTTGGTCAGCTGTTGATTTGAAAATCAAATCTAGTTTAGCAGAGGCAAAAGCTAAAGGCGGTCAAGTTGTATTATTAACTAATACTTTAGCAAGTCCATCTACAGAAAAATTAATTGGTGAGTTTATTGCAAAAAATCCAAACGCTAAGCACGTTGTATATGATGCAGTTTCTTCATCTGAAGCTTTAGATGCTTTTGAAGCTGTTTATGGTCAAAGAGCTTTAGTTGATTACGATTTTTCAAAAGCTTCTTTAATCGTATCTGTTGGAGCTGATTTCTTAGGAGACTGGCAAGGTGGAGGATATGATGCTGGATATGCGCAAGGACGTATTCCTCAAAACGGAAAAATGTCTCGTCACTTTCAGTTTGAATCAAACATGACATTATCTGGAGCAGCTGCTGATAAGCGTGTTCCTATGACTGTAGCTGCTCAAAAGCAAGCTTTAGTTCAAATTTATAATATTGTTGTAGGTGCTTCTGTTCCTGTAGCTTTAGAAGGAAACTTTAAAGCTGAAGTAGTAAAAGCTGCACAACAGCTTAAAGCTGCTGGTTCAAAAGGAGTTTTAGTATCTGGAATTGAAGATAAAAATGCTCAGTTATTAGTTTTAGCTATCAATCAAGTATTGGCTAGTGAAGCTTTTAGTACTGCTGGAGCAAGACAAATTAGAAAAGGTTCTAATGCTGCAGTTGCACAATTAATTAAAGATTTGAATGCAGGAAGTGTTCATACTTTAATTATGAGCGGAGTTAACCCAGTTTATACTTTAGCTGATTCAGCTTCTTTTGTATCTGGATTGAAAAAAGTTAAAACATCAGTTGCATTTTCATTAAAAGAAGATGAGACTGCATCAATTGTTTCAATTGCTGCGCCAGCTCCTCACTATTTAGAGACTTGGGGAGATCTTGAGCTTACAAGCGGAACATATAGCTTAACTCAGCCTACAATTCGTCCTATCTTCAATACAAAACAATTTCAAGATATTTTATTGTCAGTAAATGGTACTGCTGGTACTTATTATGACTACTTAAAAGCAAATTCTGGAGCTTATACTGCAGGTACTTCTTGGAATAAAGTATTGCACGATGGTGTAGCTGTTTTAGGAGCTTCAGCATTATCAGGAGGAGCTATTGATGCTGCTGCGGCGGCAAACGCTGTTGCAAAATCTAAATCTTCTGGTGATTTTGAATTAGTATTATATACTAAAACAGGATTAGGAGATGGACAACATGCTAACAACCCTTGGTTGCAAGAGTTCCCAGATCCAATTACAAGAGTTTCTTGGGATAACTATGTAACAGTTTCTAATGCAGATGCTAAAAAACTTGGTTTGACTAACGAAATTGTTGCAAACGGAGGTTTAAATGGTAGTTATGCTACTATTACAGTAGACGGAACTAAATTGGAAAACGTTCCAGTTATTGTTCAGCCAGGTCAAGCAGTTGGTACTTTAGGTCTAGCTCTTGGTTACGGACGTAAAGCTGCTCTTAAAGAAGAAATGCAAGTAGGTTTAAACGCTTACGCTTTATATAAAGGTTTCAATAATGTTCAATCTGTGTCTATCGTTAAGGTTGGTGGAGTACACGAATTTGCTTGTGTTCAAGGTCAGAAAACTTTAATGGGTAGAGGAGATATTATTAAAGAAACTACTTTAGAAATATTTAATACTAAAGATGCTGAACATTGGAATGAAAAACCAATGGTATCTTTAGATCACCAAGAAGTTGAGGCTACTACTGTAGATCTTTGGGAATCATTTGATCGTACAACTGGTCATCACTTCAATCTTTCAATTGACTTAAATGCTTGTACTGGATGTGGAGCTTGCGTTATCGCTTGTCACGCTGAAAACAACGTTCCTGTTGTAGGTAAAGCAGAGGTAAGAAGAAGCCGTGATATGCACTGGTTACGTATCGATAGATACTATTCTTCTGAAAGTACTTTTGAAGGTGATAATGAAAGAAAAGAAGGAATTGCTGGTTTATCTAGTTCATTATCTACATTTAATGAAATGGAAAAAGCAGGAGATAATCCTCAAGTTGCATTCCAACCTGTAATGTGTCAACACTGTAACCACGCACCTTGCGAAACAGTTTGTCCTGTTGCTGCAACTTCTCACGGTCGTGAGGGGCAAAACCATATGGCTTA
This sequence comes from Flavobacterium sp. F52, assembly GCF_000278705.1. Lineage (NCBI taxonomy): Bacteria > Pseudomonadati > Bacteroidota > Flavobacteriia > Flavobacteriales > Flavobacteriaceae > Flavobacterium > Flavobacterium sp. F52. The sequence goes on from NZ_AKZQ01000029.1 coordinate 14,611, forward strand.
CAACAGATGTGTTGGTACTCGTTACTGTGCAAACAACTGTCCATATAAAGTACGTCGTTTTAACTGGTTCTTATACAACAAAAACAGCGAGTTCGATTATCATATGAACGATGATTTAGGACGTATGGTTCTTAATCCAGACGTTAACGTACGTTCTCGTGGTGTTATGGAGAAATGTTCTATGTGTATCCAAATGACACAAGCAACTAAATTGAAAGCTAAAAACGAAGGCCGTCCAGTTAGAGATGGTGAATTCCAAACAGCTTGTTCTAGTGCTTGTTCTTCAGGAGCGATGATATTTGGTGATGTAAATGATAAAGAAAGTAAAGTTGCTAAATTAGCTGCTGACGAAAGATCATACCACTTATTAGAGCATGTAGGTACAAAACCTAATGTGGTTTACCATGTTAAAGTTAGAAATACTTAGTAAAATTATTAATTAAGAAACAATATAAAGGATTATGTCGTCTCACTACGAAGCACCCATTAGAAAACCTTTAGTTATAGGTGATAAATCTTATCACGATGTAACTGTAGATGTAGCTGCACCTGTTGAGGGGCCTGCAAACAAGCAATGGTGGATTGTATTTTCAATCGCATTAATAGCCTTCCTTTGGGGGTTAGGTTGTATAATTTACACCGTATCTACCGGTATCGGAACATGGGGATTAAATAAAACAGTTGGCTGGGCTTGGGATATTACTAACTTCGTTTGGTGGGTTGGTATTGGTCACGCCGGAACATTAATTTCTGCGGTATTATTACTTTTCCGTCAACGTTGGAGAATGGCCATCAACCGTTCTGCAGAAGCTATGACTATTTTCTCTGTAGTACAAGCAGGTCTTTTCCCAATCATTCACATGGGACGCCCATGGTTAGCATACTGGGTATTGCCTATTCCAAACCAATTTGGATCTTTATGGGTAAACTTTAACTCACCTTTACTTTGGGATGTATTCGCGATTTCAACGTATCTTTCAGTATCATTAGTTTTCTGGTGGACTGGTTTATTGCCTGACTTTGCAATGCTTCGTGATAGAGCCATTACTCCTTTTAATAAAAGAGTTTATTCTATCTTAAGTTTTGGATGGAGCGGTAGAGCAAAAGATTGGCAGCGTTTTGAAGAAGTATCTTTAGTATTAGCTGGTCTGGCTACTCCACTTGTACTTTCTGTACACACAATTGTATCTATGGACTTTGCAACTTCTGTAATCCCTGGATGGCATACAACAATTTTCCCTCCATACTTCGTTGCTGGAGCGGTTTTCTCTGGATTCGCGATGGTAAACACATTGCTTATTGTTATGAGAAAAGTATCGAACCTTGAAGCATACATCACATTACAGCATATCGAGTTAATGAACATCATTATCATGATTACTGGATCTATCGTAGGTGTGGCTTACATCACTGAGTTATTTGTAGCTTGGTATTCAGGGGTAGAATATGAGCAGTATGCATTCTTAAACAGAGCTACTGGACCTTACTGGTGGGCATATTGGTCAATGATGACATGTAACGTGTTCTCTCCTCAGTTCATGTGGTTCAAAAAATTAAGAACAAGTATCATGTTCTCATTCATCATTTCGATTGTAGTAAACATCGGTATGTGGTTTGAAAGATTCGTAATTATTGTTACTTCTTTACATAGAGATTACCTTCCATCTTCTTGGACAATGTTCTCACCAACATTTGTTGATATTGGAATTTTCATCGGAACAATTGGTTTCTTCTTTGTATTGTTTTTATTATACTCTAGAACATTCCCTGTAATTGCTCAGGCAGAGGTTAAAACAATTTTGAAAGGAACAGGAGATAATTACATTAGAGAAAGAGCAAACAGTAAAGATTCACATCATGAGTAATAAAGTTATATACGCCATTTATAATGACGATGACGTTTTGATGAATGCAGTAAAGAAAACTAGAGCTGCTCATCATCATATTGAAGAGGTTTTTACTCCATTCCCGGTTCACGGATTGGATAAAGCCATGGGATTAGCACCAACAAGATTAGCAATATGTGCTTTTTTATATGGATGTGTTGGTATTTCTGTTGCAACAACTATGATGGGTTACATCATGATTCATGACTGGCCACAGGATATTGGAGGTAAGCCAAGTTTCAGTTTCATCCAAAATATGCCATCTTTTGTGCCGATTATGTTTGAGATGACTGTGTTTTTTGCAGCTCACTTAATGGTAATTACTTTCTATATGAGAAGTAGATTATGGCCTTTTAAAGAAGCTGAAAACCCAGATGTTAGAACAACTGATGACCACTTTTTAATGGAGGTTGCTGTAAATGATAACGAAGCTGAATTAGTTTCTTTCTTCGAAGGAACTGGAGCTGTTGAAGTTAAAGTAATAGAAAAGAATTAATTGTAGCTATGAAAAGGATATATAAAATAACACTTTTAGTTGGTATAACTATTTTAGTTTCATCTTGCCACAATAATTCGGCACCGAACTATCAGTATTTCCCAAATATGTATGAGTCTGTTGCTTACGAGCCATATTCAGAAGCAAAAGTATTTAAGGGAGGAAAAGAAGGACAGCTTCCTGTTGCAGGAACTATCAATAGAGGTTTTGAACCTTATGAATATGAAAACTCAACGGCTGGTTATGAATTAGCAAAAGCTAATTTAAAATCTCCATTGACAGAAGAAGAGAAAAACTCTGGAAAAGGGAAAGAACTTTTCGAAATTTACTGTATCAGCTGCCATGGTGCTACTGGTAACGGTAAAGGTAAATTGGTTGAAAGAGAAAAATTTCTTGGAGTACCTAGCTATAAAGACAGAGAGATCACTGAAGGAAGTATTTTTCATGTTGAGACTTATGGTTTAAATGCAATGGGTTCACATGCAAATCAATTAAGTGCTCACGAACGTTGGTTAGTTGCTGACTATGTTCTGAAACTAAAAAGCCAATTATAATTGTTGAACAAACTGATCGTAATAGATATGTATACATTTTCAAGTAAATTAAAAACTTTTTCTATCATCTTAATGGCCGTTGGTTTATTAGGAATTGGGTATGGTTTTTTAAGTGCACCAAAAGATATTCAAGAAGTTGAAAAAATACTAGCTGCAGATGAACATGGTTCGCATGGTGCTGCACATGAAGAAAAAGCGGAGGCATCTCATAAAGAAGCAGGTCATCACGAAGCTGCTGAAGCTGCACATGACGCTCACAAAGGAGCTGCACATGCTGAAGTTTCTGGTGCAAATGAGCACGAAAAACATTTAGAGCACGTATTACACCAATTGCAAAATAAGCCTTGGTCTGCTGTTTATGTGGCTTGTATTTTCTTTTTACTGCTTTCAATGGGAGTTTTAGCCTTCTATGCTATCCAACAAGTTGCTCAAGCGGGTTGGTCTCCAGTTTTGTTTAGAGTTATGCAAGGTATCACAGCTTATTTACCAGCTGGTTCTGTTATCTTCTTTATCATATTAGTTTTATGCGGATTACACTTCAATCATATCTTTGTATGGTTAGGTGAAGGTGTAACAGATCCTAAAAACGCTAATTATGATGCAATTATTGCTGGAAAATCTGGTTATTTAAACTTTCCTTTCTGGATTGTAAGAGCGGCTATCTTTTTATTAGGATGGAACTTATACCGTTATTACTCAAGAAAAAACTGTTTAGCGCAAGATGAAGCAAATGATGATCTTTACTACAAAAAGAACTTCAAAGCTTCTGCAGGATTCTTGGTATTCTTCATTGTTTCTGAGTCTATTATGGCTTGGGATTGGATTATGTCTTTTGATCCACACTGGTTTAGTACATTGTTTGCTTGGTATGTATTTGCTTCTTTCTTTGTAAGTGGTATTACAACTATTGCATTAGTAACGATTTATTTAAAATCTAAAGGATATTTAGAGTATGTAAATACAAGCCATATCCATGATTTAGCTAAGTTCATGTTTGGTATTAGTGTATTTTGGACTTATTTATGGTTCTCTCAATTCATGTTGATTTGGTACGCTAACATTCCAGAAGAGGTAACTTATTTTGTAACAAGAATTCAATTATATAACCTTCCTTTCTTTGGAGCGGTTGTTATGAACTTTGTTTTCCCATTATTAATATTAATCAATACTGACTTCAAACGTCTTAACTGGGTTGTTGTAATGGCTGGTATTGTAATATTATTAGGTCATTATGTTGATTTCTTTAATATGATTATGCCTGGAACAGTAGGAGACAAATGGTTTATTGGAGTTCCTGAAATTGCATCGATTCTTTTCTTCTTAGGTTTATTTATATTTGTTGTATTTACTGCATTAACTAAATCTCCTTTGCTAGCAAAAAGAAATCCTTTCATCGAAGAAAGTAAACATTTTCATTATTAATATTTAAAGAAGTAAACAGATGACAAGTTTGTTGGTAATTATAGTTTTAGTTTTATTAGCAGTTGCATTATGGCAATTGACGAAGATATTTGATCTTACTCAGGTAGGAGCTTCTTCTGATGATTCTCAGGTTGCATCGGATAATGACAATAACGTTCAGGGATATATTATGTTTGGCTTTTTAGCTTTCATTTATATATTTACGATTTATGGTTTACTAAAATGGGGTAATTTGGCACTTCATACTCCTGCTTCTGAGCATGGTAGTTTAGTAGATAATTTAATGAATATTACTTGGGTTTTAATTTTTATAGTTCAAGTAATTACACAAGGTTTGCTTTACTGGTTTTCTTTTAAAAATAGAGGAAACAAAGATAGAAAAGCATTGTTCTTTGCTGATAGTAATAAACTAGAAGCAATCTGGAGTATTATTCCTTCAGTTGTTTTAGCTTGTTTAATTCTTTACGGATTATACGCTTGGAATAACATTATGTTCGTTGATAAAGATGAAGATGTAATCGAAATCGAATTATACGCTCAACAATTTAAATGGACTGCAAGATATGCTGGACAAGACAATGTTTTAGGGAAAGCTAACGTACGTTTAATTGAAGGAGTAAATACATTAGGAGTTGACATGTCTGATCCTAATGCTCAAGATGATATTGTAGTTTCAGAACTGCACATCCCTAAAGGTAAAAAAGTTCACTTTAAAATGCGTTCTCAGGATGTATTGCACTCTGCTTACTTCCCTCATTTTAGAGCACAAATGAACTGTGTTCCTGGTATGGTTACTGAATTTGCTTTCGTTCCAACTTATACTACTGCGGAATATAGAGAATTACCATTTATGGTTGAAAAAGTTGCAAACATTAACAAACTTAGAGCTGAAAGAAGCGCTGAGTTAGTTGCAAAAGGAGGTACGGCTTTGGATCCTTACACATTTGATTATTTATTATTATGTAATAAAATTTGTGGAGCTTCTCACTATAACATGCAAATGAAAGTGGTAGTTGATACTCCAGAAGATTACAAAAAATGGTTAAGTGAGAAAACTACTTTAGCTCAAGATATTAAAGCGGCAGTTGCTGCTGAGAAACCAGCTGAAGGAGCTGCACCAACTACAGATACTGCTGCAAAAGTAATTGACACTGTTAAAACGGTTGTTGATACTGTTAAAGCTGCTGTAGCTAAAGTTGCGATGAAATAATATTATTAAGAAAATTTAAAGTACAAATATATGTCAGCAGAAGCGCACGGTCACGATCACGGACACGATCACGAGCACGAACATCATCATAAAGACACGTTCATTACTAAATATATTTTTAGTATTGATCACAAAATGATTGCTAAACAATACTTGATTACTGGTATTGTTATGGGAGTAATTGGGATTGCAATGTCCTTGCTTTTCAGAATGCAGTTAGCGTGGCCAGAAGAGTCTTTCAAAATATTTAATGTTTTATTAGGAGATAAATTTGCACCTGATGGTGTAATGGCAAATGATATTTATCTGGCTTTAGTTACAATTCACGGTACCATCATGGTATTCTTTGTACTGACGGCAGGTTTGAGTGGAACATTCAGTAACTTATTGATTCCTCTTCAAATTGGAGCGAGAGATATGGCATCTGGATTTATGAATATGATTTCATACTGGTTGTTTTTCTTATCAGCAGTTGTAATGTTATGTTCTTTATTTGTTGAAGCTGGACCAGCATCTGCAGGATGGACAATCTACCCTCCTTTAAGTGCTTTGCCACAAGCAATTCCTGGATCTGGAACAGGTATGACATTATGGTTAGTATCTATGGCTATTTTCATTGCATCTTCTTTAATGGGATCTTTGAACTACATCGTTACTGTACTTAACTTAAGAACTAAAGGAATGTCTATGACTAGACTTCCTCTTACAATCTGGACATTTTTCGTAACAGCTATTATTGGTGTTATTTCATTCCCAGTATTATTATCAGCTGCTTTATTATTGATTTTTGATAGAAGTTTTGGTACTTCATTCTTTTTATCTGATATCTATATTGCTGGTGAAGTTTTGCACTATCAAGGAGGTTCTCCAGTATTATTCGAGCACTTATTCTGGTTCTTAGGTCACCCTGAGGTTTATATCGTAATCTTACCAGCGATGGGTCTTGTTTCAGAAATTATGGCTACAAATGCTCGTAAACCAATTTTCGGTTACAGAGCGATGATTATGTCAGTTCTTGCAATTGCATTCTTATCAACTATCGTTTGGGGTCACCACATGTTTATTTCAGGAATGAATCCTTTCTTAGGATCTGTATTTACTTTTACAACTTTATTGATTGCAATTCCATCTGCTGTAAAAGCATTTAACTGGATTACAACTTTATGGAAAGGTAACCTACAATTTAACCCTGCAATGTTATTCTCTATTGGAATGGTTTCTACTTTCATCACTGGAGGTTTAACAGGAATCATTTTAGGAGATAGTACATTAGATATTAACGTTCACGATACTTACTTCGTAATTGCTCACTTTCACTTAGTAATGGGTATCTCTGCACTTTACGGAATGTTTGCTGGTATTTACCACTGGTTCCCTAAAATGTATGGTAGAATGTTAAACAAAAACTTAGGTTACATCCACTTCTGGGTAACTGCAGTTTGTGCTTATGGAGTTTTCTTCCCAATGCACTTTATAGGATTAGCTGGTTTACCAAGACGTTACTATACTAATACAAACTTCCCATTATTTGATGATTTACAAAATGTGAATGTTTTAATTACAACATTTGCTCTTGTAGGAGGTGCGTTCCAATTAGTATTCTTATATAACTTCTTTAGCAGTATTTTCTACGGTAAAAAAGCGACTCAAAACCCATGGAAATCTACTACTTTAGAGTGGACTACTCCAGTTGAGCATATTCACGGAAACTGGCCAGGAGAAATTCCTCACGTATACCGTTGGCCGTATGACTACAGTAACCCTAATCACGATGTAGATTTTGTTCCTCAAAATGTACCAATGAAAGAAGGTGAAGAAGTTTTACACCACTAGAAATAATCAAAGGCTGTCAGAAATGACAGCCTTTTTTGTTTAGTTAAAGTTTTAATCGTTCAGTTTAACTATTTTAGAAACTGATTAGTTTATATATCTTTGTGGGATGAATGAAAATCTAGATCCTACTACTAAAGGATATAACTCAGAAGAGTTAGATCTTGAAAAAAGATTGCGTCCGCTGTCATTTGATGATTTTGCTGGGCAAGATCAAGTTTTGGAAAATTTGAAAGTGTTTGTTGCTGCAGCTAATCAACGTGGTGAAGCGCTTGATCATGCGCTTTTTCATGGTCCTCCAGGTTTAGGAAAAACTACTTTAGCGAATATCTTAGCCAACGAATTGCAGGTAGGCATTAAAATTACTTCTGGTCCGGTATTGGATAAGCCTGGTGATTTGGCTGGTTTGCTGACAAACTTAGACGAAAGGGATGTTTTGTTCATTGATGAAATTCATAGATTAAGTCCAGTTGTTGAGGAGTATTTGTACTCGGCAATGGAGGATTTCAAGATAGATATTATGATTGAATCTGGACCAAATGCAAGGACAGTTCAAATCAATTTGAATCCATTTACTTTGATTGGAGCGACAACGCGATCTGGATTACTAACAGCTCCAATGCGTGCCCGTTTTGGAATATCTTCCAGATTACAATATTATACTACTGAACTTTTAACTACAATTGTTGAGAGGAGTGCGTCTATATTAAAAATGCCTATTGATTTGGAAGCGGCAATTGAAATTGCAGGTAGAAGTCGTGGTACTCCTCGTATTGCAAATGCTTTATTGAGACGAGTGCGTGATTTTGCTCAAATTAAAGGAAATGGAAGAATTGATTTAGAAATTTCCAGATACGCTTTAAAAGCGCTTAACGTAGATGCTCACGGTCTGGATGAAATGGATAATAAAATATTACTGACCATCATCAATAAATTCAAGGGAGGTCCAGTTGGACTTTCAACTTTGGCAACGGCCGTTAGTGAAAGTAGCGAAACCATCGAAGAGGTATACGAACCTTTTTTAATTCAAGAAGGATTTATAATGAGAACCCCTCGTGGAAGAGAAGTTACGGATAAGGCTTATAAACATCTTGGAAAAGTAAATACAAATACTCAAGGAGAATTGTTTTAATACTGATAGAAATGTCTATAGATAAAAAATATAATTATCCGCCTAAGCTCTCAATTTTAAGATTTTTTGTTGATGCAGAAGGAGTTCGTAGAAATCCGATACCTTATCATGAAAGATATTTTGAGCGTTTTGGAGATTCTTTTTCTATACGAATTGGAAAATCGAGACACATTATTTTGTCAAGGGACAATGAAGTGGCGCAATATATACTGCAAAAAAATCAGAGGAATTATTATAAATCCAAATTTCAATCTGTTTATCTTTCTAAATATTTAGGCAAAGGTCTTTTAACGGTTGATGGGGAATTTTGGCTGAAACAAAGAAGACTTATTCAACCTGCTTTTCATAAGCAAAAAATGAATCAGTTAGTTGATAACATGAAGCTAACTATAGTGTCTGAGCTAAAAGAAATTGTTACAGATAAAAAAGTTGATCTTTTTCCTATAATGAGTGAAGTAGCATTTAATGTTGTTGCTAAATCATTATTTCAATTTTCTATTGAAGAAGAAAAGCTTAATCGTATAAAATACATTATTGAAGCTGTTCAGAATTTTCTAATCAAAGAAATTAGATTACCCCATAAGGCATGGTGGTTTTCGATTAGTGGCCAAGTAAAAAAACACCTTCAGTTAGCAGAAGAAAACGATGAGATCATAAGAGGTATCATAGACGAAAGAGTTGCTTCTCAAAATGAAGTGAATGATTTGTTGAACATGCTTTTGGAAACCCGTTATGAAGATACTGGCGAAGGTATGTCTGTTGAGCAGCTAATAGATGAGATTAAAATTCTTTTTATAGCTGGACATGAAACAACTGCTAATGCTTTGACTTTTACATTGCAATTGCTAGGAAGTCATTTAGATGTGCAGCAAAAAGTATTTGAAGAAATCCTTAAAGTTGAATCGGAAAGTGAGGATGTTGTAGAGCAGCTACAAAAAATGACTTATATAAATGCAGTTTTGAATGAATCAATGCGTTTGTATCCGCCAGCTTGGATTACAGATCGTCAAAATGTTGACGATGATGTTTTAGGAAAGTTTACTATCAAAAAAGATACGCTTATTGGTGTTTCTTTTTATGAATTACATAGAAATCCGAAATATTGGGAGAATCCAGATCAATTCGACCCAAATCGTTTTTTAGGAGAGCAGAAAAAACATTCTATGCAATATTTTTATCCTTTTGGAGCAGGACCAAGAATGTGCATTGGTTCTGGTTTTGCTATCTATGAAATGTGCTTGGCTATTTCCTATATCATAAAAAAATATAAAGTTGTTTCAGTACAAAATACAGTCAATTTTAATCCTTTGATTACCTTAAAGCCTGTTGGTGTTGAAGTTGTTTTTTCTGAAAGATGATTAATGCTAAAGAGAAATATTCGAAATTTATTAAGGAAGAAGCCAAAAGACTTGGATTTCTTTCTTGCGGTATTTCGAAAGCAGGTTTTTTGGAACAAGAAGCTCCTCGACTTGAAAATTGGCTAAAAAATAATCGGAATGGTCAGATGGCGTATATGGAAAACCATTTTGACAAGCGTTTAAATCCGACTTTATTGGTTGATGACGGTAAAAGTGTTGTCTCGCTTTTACTGAATTATTATCCAGATTCTTTTCAAAATGATGAAAGTTTTAAGATTTCTAAGTATGCTTACGGACAAGATTATCATTTTGTAATTAAAGATAAGCTGAAAGAACTTCTTCATTCTATTCAAGAAAATATTGGTGAAGTTTCTGGACGTGCTTTTGTTGATTCTGCACCTGTTTTGGATAAAGCTTGGGCGGCCAAAAGCGGTTTGGGCTGGATTGGAAAAAACAGCAATTTAATTACTCAAAAAGTTGGCTCATTTTATTTCATTGCCGAGCTTATTATTGATTTAGAATTAGAATACGATCATGCTGTAACAGATCATTGCGGTTCTTGTACCGCCTGTATCGATGCCTGTCCCACTCAGGCAATTGTAGCTCCTTACATTGTAGATGGAAGTAAATGCATTTCATATTATACCATCGAATTAAAAGAAAACCTTCCCGAAGAAATGAAAGGAAAATTTGATGAATGGATGTTTGGCTGTGATACTTGCCAAGATGTTTGTCCATGGAATCGATTTTCAAAACCACACTCAGAACCTTTGTTTAATCCGAATCCAGACTTGCTTTCTTTTACCAAAAAAGACTGGTTAGAAATTACAGAGGAAACTTTCAGAACAGTTTTTAAAAATTCCCCTATCAAAAGAACAAAATTTGACGGTTTAAAACGCAATATCAATTTTTTGAAATAGCATTTAGGTATTGATTGTTTTGTGTTTATGTTGTTGATTTTCAGCGTATTCATTTAAAGTACCATTCTTTTTTTGGCTTTATTGTTTCTTACGTTAATTTACTTATTTGTCAACAAATTCTGTAAGAATTTTAAATTGTCATAATTATTTAAGAAAATTCAGCTATTTCATTATCAAATATTTATAAAAATTTGATTTTCAAGTGATGAACAATTGTTAAAAACTGTTGTTTGACGATTTTATGTGCACTTTGTCGAAATAATGATGTAAGGTTTCATTCCTCGATATACTTTCGCGCTTTCCAAATCTACGTAATTTAAAACCAAAGAGACTTTTTTAGTCTTTTTAATACAATGTAATGGTCTACATAATATCCTTTTTTTGTGTAAGTCTTAGAAAAACTTTTTCAAGTTTTTCAAAATCCAATTTGTTTTTTTTCACGTATCTCACACATATGCTAAAAACGATCATCCGTTTTTTAGTGTCCGAAATTTCTGTTCCACAAACACAAATCGTCTATGCGTAACTCTACTTTTTGTAAGTCTGGATTTTCCAGACTAATTTTTCTTATTGTTTTATTATTAACCGCACACAATGCTTCTGCTCAATTTTATACTAAGCATTACATTGCACCAGCACCTTGGCAATATTTTAATAATGCTAATGAAATTGTTATAGCTACAAACTCTGTAAGTACTGTAAACATTCGTGTGTCAAAAAGCAACGGAACTCTTGTAACTAATTTAACTGCAAGTAAAGGATCTCCTGCTGTATACAGATTTACTGGTGCACCTAGTCCAACAGGAACTAAGGCATATGCTTTTGATACTGTTTTAAACGGCATAGGATTAATTGTGGAAGGTAGTGCTCCAGTGTCTATTAATTTAAGAAATGTGGCTTCTGATGCTTTAACAGGTCAAGATATAGATAAACAGATTAAAGGAAATGCCGCATTAACAAGTTTTGGTGATGCGGGTCTTGGAGTAAGATTTAGAGTTGGATATTACAGAGATGGTTCCTTAGGTAATTTTAATGATTATGGGGACCAGCGTCCTATATATACTATTATGGCTACGGTTAATAATACAACCATAAAAATCAATAATATTGTTACTACCACCTTAAATGCTGGACAAAGTTATTTATTTAAAGCGCCTATAGGAACTTTAGTTGAATCTTCAAATCCAATCGTGATGAATACATCAGCTGCAATTGATACCCCGGGCGGTTGTGGTGATAGTGCATATAACCAGATTCCACCTGAAGCTGTTTTGGGGACAGAATATTTTTTAGAAAGAGGAACAGGTAATAGTACAGCAGAGCAGACTACTGTAGTAGCAACTCAAGATGATACATCTGTAACTGTTGAGGGATATTCTGCTACTGGAGCATTAGTGAGTACAAATACAGTTATTTTAAAAGAGGCTGGTAAGTTTTATACTTTTGTGAATGGTTCAAATAATACCAATTTTACAGCTTCACATATCGTTGCAAATAAGAGGGTAGCTGTATTTTCGGGAACAGCACAAGGTTGTGAGGTTGATATTTCAACTATTGCACCAGTGTCAGAATGCGGAGGATCACAGTTTATAGAAACAGCGAAATTTAAAAACTATAATTCAGCCAATTTAGATTATTTTGGATATATTTTATTAAGAAGCGCATCTGAGGAAGTAAAAATTAATGGTGTAAAGACTACTGATATAACAGGAGTTGGAGCACGTTATCCAATTGGTTCCACAGGATGGTATATAATAAATTTTAACAGTGAGAAAATAGGAAGACCAGAGGTTCTTTCTATTGAAAGTAAAGCTAAACTTACGGTTTCCATTGTGCAGCAAGCTGGAGGATTTTCTATGGCAGGATTTTTCTCGACTTTTGCAGCCTTGCCAGATGATCCTACTTTAACTTATATTGAAGGAGGTGGATGTACAAACAATACTGCCAAATTAACAACACAATCAGGTTTTGATCCTTATCAGTGGTATTACAATGGCGTAGCAATTAGTGGAGCTAATTCTTCGACATATATTGCAACAAAGACAGGTAATTATTCAGTGTCTTATACATTGGCATGTGGAGCCCAAACCCCTTCTAAAACAGCTGCAGTAACTTTATGTACAGATTTAGGAATTACTAAAACAGTTGATAATGCAACGCCTTGTATTGGATCTAATGTGGAATTTACAGTTAAAGTTAGTAATTTGGGAGGAAACAATGTATCTGGAATCTCAGTAGCCGATTTGCTTCCTTCTGGTTATACTTATGTTAGTTCAACACCATCAGTTGGAGTGTATGATTCAACAACAGGGATTTGGACGATTGGTGATGTAGAGGCTCAATCTTCAATGACATTAAAGATTGTTGCAACTGTAAATGCATCTGGAAATTATACCAATACAGCATCATTGCCAAATGGAGTAGATAACAATACAGCAAACAATTCTGCAAGTGCAGCGATAAATCCAAAATCTGCGAATCTTGTTGTAACAAATCCAGCTTCAGTTTGCGCACCTTCGACTGTTAATTTGACAGCTTCTGCTGTAACAGCAGGAAGTTCTTCAAACCTAACACTTTCTTATTGGACAAACTCAGGTGCAACAACAGCATTATCTTCACCGAATGCTGTTACTGCTTCAGGAACTTATTACATAAAAGCAGTTTCTGCAGATGGATGTACATTTGTAAAACCAGTTGTGGTGACAATTAATCCGCAACCATTAACTCCAAAAATTAATGGAAACGCGACATTGTGTGTAACTTCAGCTTCTACAGTTTTAAAGGCAGATAATACTGCCGCTTCATATAATGGAACTTCTTATTTATGGTCAACTGGTGCTACTACACAAAGTATAACGGTTACAACTGATGGAACATATACTCTTCAAATAGTAAATAGTTCAGGTTGCGTTAGTAATAGCTCAGCCCCTGTTACAGTTAATTTTTCGCCTGCACCTGCAACAACTGATCAGACATTTTGTTCTTCAGAGAATAAAACTGTAGGTGATTTGGCTGTAACAGGAAGTGCTATAAAATGGTATAGTAGTAATAGTAGTAATACTGCATTAGCATCAAATTTAGCATTGACTAATAACACAGATTATTATGCAAGTCAAACTTTAAATGGATGCGAAAGCTTAAGAACTAGAATACGAGTAACTGTAAATTCTAAATCCTCGGCTCCAGTTGCTGCTGCGTCACAATCATTTTGTGCTGCAGAGAATAGTAAAGTTCAAAATTTGCAAGCTACAGGAGCTAATCTAAAATGGTACAGTTCATCATCAGGAGGAACAGCACTTGCAATATCACAAGCTTTGAGTAATGGAGACTATTATGTTAGCCAAACAGCAAATAGTTGTGGGGAAAGTGAGAGAACGAAGGTTACCGTTACTATAAATTCTATACCTTCTGCACCAGCGGTTTCTTCTCAAGCATTTTGTGCAAATGATAATAAAAAAGTAAGCGATTTAATGCCTTCAGGAGCTACTTATAAATGGTATAGTGCCGCTACAGGAGGTACCTTATATGCAGGAACTGAAACATTATCATCGGGGAATTATTATGTAAGTCAAACAAATAGTTGCGGTGAGAGTGCAAGAACAGCTGTATCTGTAACAATAAATAATACGACTTCGCCAACTGCTTCAGCTCAAACTTTTTGCTCTGGAGAATTAAAAAAAGTAAGTGATTTATCTCCTTCAGGAGCATCATATAAATGGTATAATGCTAACACAGGCGGGACTTTGTACGGAGGAAATGAAACACTTGTAACAGGAACTTATTATGTAAGCCAAACAGCAAATGGATGTGAAAGTTTAAGAACAGCTGTAAATATAACTGTAAATCAAACTCCGGCGGCACCTGCAGCATCAGCACAGACTTTCTGTTCATCAGAAAATAAAAAAGTAAAAGATTTAGTTGCAACAGGATCTAACTTAAAATGGTATAATGCCAGTACGGGCGGTATACAATATTTAGGGGATGAAACTTTAATTTCAGGGAACTATTACGTAAGCCAAACACTTAATGGCTGTGAAAGCACAAGACTTTTAGTATCAGTTACTGTAAATCCTACACCTGTAGCACCTTCCATTTCAGCAGATGGAGCAACAACTTTCTGTCAAGGAGGTAGTGTAACTTTGACTTCTACGGGAGGAAGCAGTTATTTATGGTCAACAGGAGCAACAACACAATCAATTACTGTATCAGCTTCAGGAAATTATAGTGTTAAAGTATCGAATGCTTCAGGATGTTATAGTGCATTTTCAACAGCAACAACTGTTACGGTAAATGCAACGCCATCTGCACCAACCGCTTCGGCTCAGACGTTCTGTTCAGCGGACAATAAAAAAGTAAGCGATCTGTCTCCATCGGGAGCATCGTATAAATGGTACAGCGCGAATACAGGCGGAACTCTATACACGGGAACTGAAGCGCTTGCAACGGGAACGTATTACGTAAGCCAGACCTCAGACGGATGCGAGAGCTCAAGAACTTCGGTATCGGTTACGGTAAATGCAACGCCATCAGCGCCGACGGCTTCTGTCCAAACGTTCTGTTCAGCAGACAATAAAAAAGTAGGCGATCTGTCTCCATCAGGAGCATCATATAAATGGTACAGCGCCAGTACGGGCGGCACCCTGTACACGGGAAGTGAAGCTCTTGCAACGGGAACGTATTACGTAAGCCAGACTTTAAACGGATGCGAGAGTTCAAGAACTTCAGTATCGGTTACGGTAAATGCAACGCCATCCGCGCCGACGGCTTCGGCTCAGACGTTCTGTTCGGCGGACAATAAAAAAGTAGGCGATCTGTCTCCATCAGGAGCATCGTATAAATGGTACAGCGCAAGCACAGGCGGGACTTTGTACACGGGAACAGAAATGCTTTCAACTGGGACCTATTACGTAAGCCAGACTTTAAACGGATGCGAGAGCTCAAGAACTTCGGTATCGGTTACAGTGAATACTACTCCATCAGCGCCGACGGCTTCTGCCCAAACGTTCTGTTCTGCAGACAATAAAAAAGTAGGCGATCTGTCTCCATCGGGAGCATCGTATAAATGGTACAGCGCAAGCACAGGCGGCACCCTGTACACGGGAACTGAAGCGCTTGCAACGGGAACGTATTACGTAAGCCAGACTTTAAACGGATGCGAGAGTTCAAGAACTTCGGTATCGGTTACGGTGAATACTACGCCGTCTACGGCAGTATTAAGTGCTATAACACAGCCAACATGTTTAGATGCGATGGGAAGTTTTACTATTAATAATTACAATTCAACTTATAATTACACAATAACTCCTTCAGCCGGAGTTACAAATAATGCAGGTACAATTACAGCACCTGCAGGAAGTTATACTATTTCTGTATCTTCTAATGGATGTTCTTCTGGCGATGTGAGTTTTGTTATTAAATCAATATTATGTGCTAATGATGATGATTTCGGAACAAAAACTTCGGGATCAGCATCGGCATCTATCGGAAATGTTAAAACAAACGACACTTTAGACGGTGCACCGGTTACGGTAGCCAATACTGTTGTTACGGCGGGCACATCAGGACCATTGAGTGTTGATGCAAACGGAGATGTAACTTTAGCAGCAAATACGCCAAGCGGAACATACAGCATTACCTACGAAATCTAATTGCGGTTAACGATGATTTCGGAGCAAAATCTTCG
>NZ_AKZQ01000030.1:0-130309 GCF_000278705.1 Flavobacterium sp. F52
TTCACAGCGCGTAAGGTTTTTCTTCGTACACCCAGGAATCGGGCCGTTTTGCCGCAAAGCCGCTAAGGCTCGAAGGCTGTTTTCCCTACTTTTTAGACGCTGAGTTTTCTGCCCCTTCTTCTGGAAACCGGCGCCCTAGCCCCGATAGGAGCGGAAATCCTTCTGCTTTTTTCTTTAAAAAGCAGAAGATTGCAGCGGATAGCGGGAAACAGCTCCTAAAAAAAAACAAAATCCCAATCTTTTAAATTCCAAATCCCAAAACTGGATGCGCTTCACTTCGCTCAGGATAGGAGCCGTGGCTTTATCCTTATATATGTATAAAAAAATAAACCCGACAGGTTTTGAAAACCTTTCGGGTTATAACTGAGACTTACTCTTATATATACATATATAAGTATAATTTAAAAACTACATTATATGTATTATTCATTCAAGGCGTCTATTACTTCTTTGGTAATTTGAATGCTTTTTAGTTTTGCTTGATGATCGAAGATTGGACTTGTCACCATTAGCTCGTCGATTCGGGCATAGTCGATAAACTTTCTCAAATCGGTTACTAGCTGTTCTTTGTTTCCTGTGAAGGTTCCTGCTGTCATTTGATTTACATGAAAACGTTCTGCTTCATTCATGATATCGTCTAGAGATGAAACTGGTGGCTGTAATCCTTTGCGATCATTTCTAATTAGGTTCAAGAACATTTGATACAAACTTGTCGATAGCAATTCTGCTTCTTCATTTGTATCTGCCGCAATGATATTAACACAAGCCATTGTTTTTGGTTTATCTAAATACTCTGATGGCTGGAAATTTTCTCTGTAAAACTCAAATGCCTGGATCATTAGTTTTGGTGCAAAGTGTCCAGCAAAAGCATAAGGCAATCCATAAGCTGCTGCCAAAGCCGCGCTGTCCATACTTGATCCTAAAATCCAGATTGGGACATTTAACCCTTCGGCTGGGAATGCACGAACTTTTCCTGATGCATTTTCAGATGAAAAGTATTCTTGAAGCTTGCTTACATTTTGCGGAAATCGCTGTGCTTGCTCAAAAAAGTCTTTTCGAATCGCTTCGGCAGTTGGCTGATCTGTTCCTGGCGCTCTTCCTAAACCTAAATCAATTCGGTTTGGATAAAGGGTTTCTAAAGTTCCAAATTGTTCTGCCACTACTAGAGGAGAATGATTTGGAAGCATGATTCCGCCAGAGCCTACACGGATATTCTCGGTTTGACTTGCTACATAACCAATTAAAACCACAGTTGCAGTACTGGCAACGTGTGCCATATTATGGTGTTCTGCGAGCCAGATTCTCTTGTATCCTAATCTATCGGCTAATTGCGCTATGTCTTTTGTTTTTTGGAATGTTTCTGTTGCGTTACTATCTTGAGTGATAATTGCAAGCTCTAATATTGAGACTGAAATTGGTTTTTTCATATAAATTAAGGCTAAAATGCAAAATTAACTCATTTATGCAAACGCCTTTGTTTTCTAATGTTAATAGAATTATAATATTCTCAAATGATTCAAAATATCTAATTTTTAATAATTAATTATTGTTTTACAATAATTAATTATACATTTGCAATATCAATTTAATTTTTCATTGTATGAAGACCACTCATATTGTTTCTAAAATATTATTTTATTTTACCCGATTCTTGTCTGTAGTTTATTTTTTCTTGGCTACTTACTCGGTTTTTACTTTAGTGACAGGGTTATTTCTAACATTTAAAGATAACGGAAAGTATTTTCAGGTTTGTTATCCGTTTACTACGCATCCTGTAATGTTGGGCGATTACAACCTGCCATATATTCTTTTTGATTTTTTAGCTCCACTGAGTCTTTATGGACTTTTCTTTTTACTGAGCAGTAATGTCTTTAAAGTTTTCTTTCAGCCAAAATTATTTACTCAAAATGGAGTTTTGCACTTAAAACGCTTTTATTTATCCAATTTATTCATTCCGAGTATCGTTATATTTTTTGCGTTCTTCTTTGTTCCTTTAGATAATGAAGTGGCACTTTTTATCATATTGCACGGAATGCTTGGCGCTTTTGCTTATTTTTTAGCTGCCATTTTTAAACAAGGTTTAAACCTTCAAAACGAACAAGACTTATTTATATAGCTATGCCAATAATTGTAAATGTTGATGTAATGCTTGCCAAACGCAAGATGCAGAGTAAAGAATTGGCAGAGAAATTAGATATAACGCCTGCTAATTTATCGATTCTAAAAACTGGAAAGGCAAAAGGTATTCGATTTGATACTCTTGAAGCAATTTGCAAAATCCTAGACTGCCAGCCTGGTGATATTTTAGAATATGTAAGCGAGTAGTTTTTTTTAATCAAATTTTCTGAATCTAAAAATCGGCTTTTTGAGGCCGACAGGACTTTTATTGTCCAAAATTTTCAAATCATCATTTATATAATCATCAAAAATCAATCAAAAAATGAACAGTTTATCTATCAAAAATCTCAGTAAAACGTATGAGAACGGCACAAAGGCGATTGACCAATTATCGCTTGAAATTGCAAACGGAATGTTTGGCTTACTTGGACCAAATGGCGCAGGAAAATCGACTTTAATGCGAACCATTGCTGCTTTGCAAGAACCAACTTCTGGAATTATCGAATTTAACGGCATAAACGTTATCGAAAACCCAATGTTTATTAGAGAAAATCTCGGATATCTTCCGCAGGAATTTGGCGTTTATCCTAAGATTTCTGCTTATCGTCTTCTCGATCACTTGGCAATTCTAAAAGGAATTGTCCATAAGAAAGAACGACATGACCAGATTTTGTATTTGCTGCAACAAACCAATTTATTACAACACAAAGACAAAGCCGTAAATTCTTTTTCTGGTGGAATGCGTCAGCGTTTTGGAATTGCACAGGCCTTATTGGGTAGTCCAAAGATTATTATTGTGGATGAACCAACTGCTGGGCTTGATCCTGAAGAACGAAACCGTTTCAATAATCTCTTGAGTGAAATAGGTGAAAGCATTATTGTAGTCCTATCTACACATATTGTAGAAGATGTTCGCGATTTATGCACCAAAATGGCAATTATTTCTAATGGGAAATTGATTTTGGAAGGAAATCCAAATGAAGCTGTAGATTCTTTGAAAGAAAAAATCTGGATAAAAGCGATTCATAAAAACGAACTAAAACAACATCAGGAGCATTTTAATATTATTTCTTCTCATCTAAATTCGGGAAAAATCAACATTCATGTTTTCTCCGAACAACAGCCTGATTCTGGTTTCGAACTGGCTTCTCCAGATTTGAGCGATGTTTACTTTAATATATTATCTCAAAATCAATTTAAAAAATAACGTTATGCTTTCTAAATTAATTCAATTTGAATGGCATAACAATACCAGAAACTGGACATTTTATGCCATATTTATTATTTATTTGGTTTTAGGATTTTTTGTGAGTGCTTTTGCGAACTTTTCGTTTTCGGGAGCTTACAAAAACAGTCCATTTACATTAACTTATGCGATTGGTCTGATTTCGCTAATGACTATTTTCTCCACCACACTTCTTGTTGCACAGCATTTTTTAAAAGAATACGAAACCAAATTTGATGCAATAATCTTCTCTACTCCTATTTCTAAATTTTATTATTTAGGAAGTAAATTTATTACAGCTTTTGTAATTGCCGTTTCTTCGTTCGGAATGTTTATTATAGGAATGATTATCGGACATCAAATGTCGTGGATTCCTAGAACCGAAATCGGTCCGTTTGAAATTCTAAATTACGTCTGGCCTTATTTGGTGATCGTTGTTCCCAACATATTTTTATGTCTTTCAATTCTTGCTACGCTTGCTTGGCTTACGCGAAGCAAACTTTTTGTTTACGTTGGCGGATTATTCATCTACCTATTATATATAGCGGGCTCGATTTTTTCTAATTCGCCATTATTTGCAAATGCATCTCCGTCTTCCGCGAAAGCGATGTCATTGGCAGCAAAAATAGACCCGTTTGGTTTGGCTGCTTTTTTGGAACAAACGAGATATTGGACATCAATAGAAAAAAACACCCAACTGATTTCACTTTCGGGCAACTTTTTATTCAATCGAATCTTATGGATTTGCATTTCTTTCCTTCTGATTTTTGCTTCTTATAAAATGTTTTCTTTTCGAAAAACAAAAACTAAAAAGGTAAAAACCATTAAAACCAACGCGAGAGAAACAAAAACATATTCTGCTGTAATTCCGAAACAGCTTGAATTTAAAACCTCAAAACATAATTGGGCTGTTTTTAAAAGCAATTTGAAAATGGATTTTTATTTGATTTTAAAAGGAATTCCATTTTTACTGATTGTAATTTTACTTTCGGGATTATTAATGATTGAGATTTCAGATGAAATTGACGGTGGAATCAGATTGGCGGAAAAAATTACCGATACGGCTTTGATGATTTCAACCATAATGGATCGCCTGCCATTCATCTTGATTCTGATTATTCTTTTTTATAGCAGTGAATTATTGAATAGAAGTGAAAATTCGAGATTTGAAATGCTTGAAAATACAGCACCATATTCTCAGCTAATCGTTTTACTTTCGAAATTGACAGTGCTTTTTATGATTCCGTTAATCTTGATTGGAATTAGTGTTTTGATTGGAATTGGTTTTCAGATTATACATGCAAACGCACCAATTGAAGCTGGTCTTTACTTTTCAATGTTTTATTATATTGGCTTTCCTTTGTTTTTGATTTCAATTTTGGTGATTGCCATTCAAACTTTCGTTAAAAACAAATATTTAGGATTAGCTGTTTCTGCTTTTATTGTTCTTTTATTTTGCACCGGAATTGGGCAACAATTGGGAATCACACACACATTATTTCGATTTGGAGATTCTTTCAAAAGGGAATATTTTGATTTGAATGGTTTCGGAAGTTATACTTATCCATTTCATATTTCGATGCTCTACAATTCTGGATTGACTTTGATTCTGCTTACATTGACCGGAATTTTATGGAAACGAAATTCTTCCATTCTGAAAACCATTCGAAGAAATTCGTTTAATTCCATTCAGAAAATAACTTTTGTTTTGGGAATTATTCTTCTCATTGGTTTTGGAAGCTATCTTTTTTATAAAACGAATATCGAATATCCATACTTGACAAAAGATGATTTTAACAATTGGAGCGAACAATATGAACTCCAATTTAAAAAATATACAAATTTTGCACAGCCAACGATTATTGCTGTAAAGAGTAAAGTCGATATGTTTCCGGAAGAAAATCGTTATGAAGTAAGCGGCACTTATGAATTGATCAATAATTCGGAAAAACCAATTGATAGTTTACTCCTATATATAGATCGAAATTCGAAACTGACTTCTGTTGCAATTGAGAATGCGAAAAATCTGGATGATTCTTCTGAATTTCAGCATTATTGGTATCTATTGGAAAAGCCTTTGCAACCTCATCAGAAAATGAAAATGAGTTTTGCTTTTACCTCAACTTGGTCGCCATTTAAAGGGCATACTGCATTTAATTCTATAATTGAAAATGGTTCGTTTATGCGAATAAGCCGTTACTTTCCAACTTTTGGTTATCAAGATTCTAACGAAATCAGCAGTAAAAAGGAGCGGGAAAAAAGGCATTTAAAACCACAGACTCCGCTTAAGCGACTTGAGGACAAGTCTAAAACAACAAATGATTTTATTGATTATGATGTTGTGGTTTCTACTTCTAAAAATCAAACCGCAATTGGAATTGGCGATTTAGTTGGAAATTGGAAAAAAGACAACCGAAATTATTTTCATTATAAATCTAATGGAAAAATTCCGTTCCGATTTGCTTTTTCTTCTGCCGAATATCAAATTCAAAAAACAAACTATAAAGGCATCTCTATTGAAGTTTATTATGATAAAAGACATTCTCGAAATGTTGCTAAACTGATTCAAGATGTAAAAAATACGTTAGATTATTGCCAAAACAATTTTGGAAAATATCCATACAAAACCATTCGTTATGCCGAAGTTTCTGCTTTCGCGGATGGATTTGCTGCAACTTCTTATCCATCTACAGTTTTTATGAAAGAGAATTTTGGTTTTTACAGCAACTTGAATAATCGAGATAAAGAAGATGTCATCAATCAATTAACGGCGCATGAATTGTCGCATGAATGGTGGGGAAATGCGCAAATCAGTCCCGAACAAAAAGAAGGAAGTTGGATTTTGACCGAAACTCTCGCACAATACACCGAATTGATGTTGTATGAAAAAGAACATGGTTTAGAGAAAGCTTTAGAAACTTTAAAAATTCATCTGGATTTGTATTTAAGCAGTCGAAGTTATGAGCTCGAAACTCCTTTATATAAAACAAATTATGAAACTCCACATTTGCCTTATGATAAAGGAATGCTGGTTATGCATCACCTAAGAGTTTTAATTGGCGAAGAAAAAGTGAATCTGGCTTTACAGAATTTCCTGAATCATTATAAACATCCTAATCCAATTCCTGATTCTGAAGATTTATTGAGTGAGATTTATTTGGTTACAGATTCTAAACTCTATCCAAAATTGGATGAAATGTTCAAAAAGATTATTACGTATTCTTCTAAAATTTCTGAAGTTGAAAGTGTAAAAAAGAATGGCTTTTATGAAGTTTCTTTTAAAGCAGATACTAAAAAATATATTGAAAACGCAACAGGAATTCGAAAGCAAATTGACAATGATAAAACAATAGATATTGGAATTTATGATGAAAACGGAAAGTTATTTCGTTATACTTTTCCAATCAAAAACAATAGAATTGAAGGCAAAATTAAATTCAAAAACAAACCTCAACGCATTGTAATTGATCCTCTTTTAATGAATATTGACACTTTTATAAAGGACAACGAGAAGGAAATTGATTAGTTTTTTTGTTACTTATATTTATTTAAACACATAGAGTCATAGATTATTTGTTGTTAAAAGGCGTTTCACTTGCATTAATGCACATAGCGCTCTATGTGTTAACATAGAAATAATTTCTTCCCAATCAAAAAAGCGAACAGATTTTAAACCTAAATTTGTACATCAAACACTAATTCGGTTTTAGCTTATCTGCAAAATGACACATAAAATTTTAATTATAGACGACGAAGAAAAACTAAGAAGTCTGCTGGCGCGAATTATAAAATCGGAAGGATTTGAAGTTTTTGAAGCGAAAGATTTAAAATCGGGTTTCAAAAAATTGGAACAAACCGAAATTGATGTCGTTTTGTGCGATGTAAAACTTCCTGACGGAAACGGCGTTGATTTTCTTCAAAACATAAAAAACAGTTTTCCTTTAACAGAAGTAATTCTGCTGACGGCTTTCGGAAATATTCCAGATGGTGTCCAGGCAATGAAAAATGGCGCTTTCGATTATATTGTAAAAGGCGACGATAACGATAAAATTATTCCGCTTCTGTATAAAGCCGTTGAAAAAGTGCATTTGCAGAAAAAAGTCCAACAGCTTGAAAAACGAATCAACGATAAATATTCTTTTAATACCATAATTGGTAAATCAAAAGGAATCGAACAGGTTATTGATCTTGCCCAAAAAGTAGCCAAAACCGATTCGACTGTTTTATTGACTGGTGAGACTGGAACAGGGAAAGAAGTTTTTGCGCAAGCTATTCATGAAAACAGCAATCGTGCAGGAAAATCTTTTGTTGCGCTGAACTGCAGCACTTTCACAAAAGAAATTTTAGAAAGCGAGCTTTTCGGTCATAAACAAGGCTCTTTTACGGGAGCTGTAAAAGATAAAAAAGGTTTTATTGAAGAAGCAAACGGTGGAACTTTATTCTTAGATGAAATTGGTGAAATGCCAATTGATCTTCAGGCAAAATTATTGCGTGTTTTAGAAACTTCTGAATATATTCCCGTTGGAGACACGACTCCAAAAAAATCAAATTTTAGGTTAATTGCCGCTACAAACCGTGATTTAAAGATAGAAAGCGACGAACATCGTTTTCGCTCTGATTTGTATTTCCGTTTGAATATCTTCGAAATCAAATTGCCTTCGTTACGAGAAAGAATTAAAGATATTCCGTTATTAGCCAATTATTACGTGAAGCAATTTTCAGAAAAAACGAATAAAAAAGCGCTACAAATTGCGGATGACTTTTTACAGAAATTAGAGAATTATTCCTGGCCAGGAAATATCCGTGAACTGAAAAACGTCATCGAGAGATCCGTTATCTTAAGCAGTGGCGATACTTTGACTGCAGATGTTCTGCCTTATGAAATGCAGCATCAATCTGAAAATAATTCGAAACCAATGTCGGCTTTCTCCATGCAAAGTGTTGAGAAATTGCATATTCAAAAGGTTTTAAATTATACA
Organism: Flavobacterium sp. F52; assembly: GCF_000278705.1. Classification (NCBI taxonomy): domain Bacteria; kingdom Pseudomonadati; phylum Bacteroidota; class Flavobacteriia; order Flavobacteriales; family Flavobacteriaceae; genus Flavobacterium; species Flavobacterium sp. F52. The sequence continues at coordinate 8,323 of NZ_AKZQ01000030.1, forward strand.
AAAGGAAATAAGGCTGAAACGGCTAGATTATTGGAAATTGGGATTGCAACTTTGTATAGAAAAATTGAAGAATATGGGATTCAATAGAATAAATTCCAATTTTTAAATTGCTTCGCCTGTCCGCTATCGCTCGGGTCCAAATTCCAATGGCAATAGCAAATTTCAAAAATCAATATTTAATTCGATTTGAAAAGTTCCAACGGAGCGACACCAACATTCTAATATGTCGCCCCGCTGGGGCTTTGAATAATTATACGTATTTGCTTCTATAAATATTTCGCTCCTCTGGAGCTCGCAAATACTATATCAAAACGAGAAAAGCTTATCAAAATGATAGGCTTTTTTTATGCCTGATTTTTGGCACAAAACTACATTTCTTTTGTTTACAACACTTTAGACATCACTTGACTTTTTCGGAACATCTTTTGGCATAAAGAGGATGAACATTAAAAATTCATTCCAAATGAAAAATCAAGTTACCTCAATCTACAAACAAGCAGAACGCTTTGCTGAGATTACTAAAAAAAATATTATCTGCGGTAATATCGTTCGTGCTAAAAAGTGTCTAGCGCTTGCTGAACGGTTATTTATAAATGGAAGCATCGAAACTAAAAATGCCATTTCTAACGTATACGTTTTTTCAGTTTCGTCTTTTATGGAAATGCGCCACTGCAATATCTCACACCTTTTCCCTCAAACGCTTAAAGCAGAATATATCAAACAGGTTAATGCTTCGGGAGTCTAAAAAGTTTAATCGGTTAACTGTTTAATTGCTTAATCGAAAAATCTAAAGTTTACAATCTTAAATCTAAAATAATCATGGTCACAATCCTCCTTCTCGCTTTGGCAGTTTTACTGTTTGCGATTTGTTTTCTGTCAATTGAATTCTTTGAAAAAATCTAAATCATGACTGCACTCTTTATTGTTTCAATCGCCGTTTTCGTGTATTTGATTTATGTATTAATCAAACCCGAAAAATTTTAAAAATGAAAAAGTCGAATTATAAAAATAAAAAGACATCCCTACTGTATGCATGTGCTGTCTGGACATTAGCCTTTATCGTACTTATCCTGTTTTTATAAAAATCTAAAATTTAAATAATTTCTAACAAATAAAATATGAACACAGAATTAATAGGTGTCATAAGTATTTTCATCCTTACCGTTGTTTTAGCCATTCCTTTTGGGAAATATATTGCTAAAGTCTTCTTGGGAAACAAAACACTTCTTGACCCAATTTTCAATCCAATTGAAAAACTTATTTTTAAAATCAGCGGTATTAATCCAGCCGTAGAAATGAACTGGAAACAGCATTTAAAAGCGCTTTTGAGCATCAATATGGTTTGGTTCTTTCTTTGCTTTTTTGTTTTACTTTTTCAGGGTTCATTGCCGCTAAATCCAGATAACAATCCGTCGATGACTCCAGATTTGGCTTTTAATACGGCTATTTCATTTTTAGTCAATTGCGATTTACAGCATTATTCAGGCGAAAGCGGTGTTTCTTACTTGTCGCAAATGGTCTTAATGTTTTTGCAATTCGTTTCGGCTGGTGTTGGAATCGCTGCTGCTGCAATGGTTTTTACTGCAATGAAAGAAAGAACTACAGACCAACTGGGCAACTTCTACAATTATTTCGTAAAAAGCTGTACTCGTATTTTATTGCCTCTTTCAGCAATCGTTGCTATCGCTTTGGTTTTCAGTGGAACTCCAATGACTTTTGAAGGAAAAGATGCCATAACCACTTTGCAAGGCGATCACGTTGAAGTATCACGAGGGCCAGCCGCTGCTTTTATTGCTATTAAACATATTGGTACAAATGGCGGTGGATTCTTCGGAGCAAACTCGGCTCATCCGTTAGAAAATCCAACTTATTTTACAAACGCTGTTGAACTTTGGGCTCAAATGATTGTTCCGTTTGCAATGATTTTTGCACTTGGTTTTTTCCTAAATAAAAAGAAATTCTCTTACATCATTTTTGGTGTCATGACCATTGGATTTTTACTTCTTGTAATTCCGACAATCTCTAGCGAAATCAACGGAAATCCTGCTATCGCAAAAATGGGAATCGCTCAGACAACTGGAGCAATGGAAGGAAAAGAAGTTCGTTTTGGCCCTGCTATTTCAGGATTCTGGAGTATTGCTACAACAGTAATTTCTACAGGATCTGTAAATAGTATGCACGATAGCGCAATGCCAGTTTCTGGAGCTATGCAGTTATTGGCTATGATGGTCAATGCCTTTTACGGCGGATGTGGTGTCGGTTACCTCAACTTTTACATCTTTATTATTCTGGCCGTATTTATTTCTGGTTTAATGGTCGGTCGAACTCCTGAATTTCTAGGAAAGAAAATCGAAGCTCGGGAAGTAAAAATCGCTGCTTTTATTGCAATTCTTCATCCGTTATTGATTTTAGCGGGAACTGCTTTGGCTTCTTACTTTGCTGCAAATGATACAGCAATGGGATATTGGTTCAGCGGAAATGCCACAGGTTGGTTAAACAATCCAGGCAACCACGGATTCTCAGAAATGCTATATGAATATACTTCGAGCGCTGCCAACAACGGTTCTGGTTTTGAAGGTTTGGGAGATAATAATCCGTTTTGGAATATCACAACTGGAATTGTTTTACTCTTAAGCCGTTTCATTCCAATCATAGGGCCTCTTGCAATTGCAGGTTTATTAGCGAATAAAAAATATATTCCTGAAAGTGCGGGAACTTTAAAAACTGACACCTCAATTTTTGGAATAATGATTTTTGCTGTGATTGCCATTATCGCTGCTTTATCTTTCTTCCCAGCTTTGGCTTTAGGTCCATTGGCAGAATTCTTTACTTTAAAATAATAACTCATTTTTCAATGCTGAAAATATTTTAGACACATAGAAACATAGTTTTTTCTTTACTAAAAAAGAAAACCAAAAAGAAACTAGTTTCTAACACATAGTAATGTGTATTGATGCAAGTGAAACGTCTTTATCTCAAAGTAAAATCTATGTTTCTATTGTTTAGAAAAAGTCAACCAAATAATATAAAAAAATGACAACTAATAAATCCACATCATTATTTGAAAGCAAACAGGTAAAAGAAGCTTTACTGCAGTCTTTTGTGAAGCTGAATCCAAAAATGATGGTTAAAAATCCGGTAATGTTTACCGTAGAAATCGGAACTGCCATTATGTTTGCCGTTTGCGTTTCGATCTTAATGGGTGCAAATGATCAGGGAAGTTTTGTTTATAATTTCATTGTTTTTCTAATTTTATTTGCAACGCTTTTGTTTGCCAATTTCGCTGAAGCGATTGCCGAAGCCCGAGGAAAAGCACAAGCTGACAGTTTACGAAAAACAAGAGAAGAAACTCCTGCCAGACAAATTCTGCCAAACGGCGAAATTAAAAACGTGAGCTCTTCGGCATTAAAAAAAGACGATATTTTCATTTGCGAAGCGGGTGATTTAATTGCCGCTGACGGAGAAATTATCGAAGGTTTGGCAACAATAGACGAAAGTGCCATTACGGGAGAAAGTGCTCCAGTAATTCGTGAAGCTGGCGGAGACAAATCTTCGGTAACTGGAGGGACAAAAGTATTGTCTGATAAAATTAAAGTAAAAGTAACTTCTGAACCTGGCGAAAGCTTTTTAGATAAAATGATTGCTTTGGTTGAAGGTGCAAGCCGTCAGAAAACGCCAAACGAAATTGCTTTGACAATTCTATTAGCCGCATTTACTTTAATCTTCGTAATTGTCTGCGTTACCTTAAAACCATTTGCCGATTATGCCAATGCTCCTATTACTATTGCTGCTTTTATTGCATTATTCGTTTGTTTAATTCCAACCACGATTGGAGGATTGCTTTCTGCAATTGGTATTGCGGGAATGGACAGAGCTTTACGTGCCAACGTCATTACAAAATCTGGTAAAGCGGTTGAAACTGCTGGAGATATTGACGTTTTGCTTTTGGATAAAACCGGAACCATCACAATTGGAAACAGAAAAGCAACCAATTTTTACCCAACAAAAGGAATCTCTTTTGATGACTTTGTGAAATCGGCTGTTTTGAGTTCGCTTGCCGATGATACTCCGGAAGGGAAAAGTATTCTCGAGTTAAGTGAAATAATCGATGTAAAAAGTGAAACGAAAGCCAGCTTTTTACAAACTACTTCTGACATCGCGCACACTATCAAATTTACTGCTGAAACCAGAACTTCTGGAGTCGTATTAAAAGACGGAACTAATATTAGAAAAGGTGCACAAGATGCTGCAAGGAATATTGCACAACAAGCTGGAAATTCTTTTCCAGAAGATACTGCGCAACAAGTAATTTCAATTTCGTCTAACGGAGGAACGCCTTTAGTAGTGATTAAAAACAACGAAATTCAGGGTGTAATCGAATTACAGGATATTATCAAAACTGGAATGAAAGAACGTTTTGAACGCTTACGCCGAATGGGAATCAAAACGGTTATGGTTACAGGAGATAATCCGCTTACGGCTAAGTTTATTGCCGAAAAAGCTGGTGTTGATGATTTTATTGCTGAAGCAAAACCTGAGGATAAAATGAACTATATCCGAAAAGAACAAGCTGAAGGAAGATTGGTTGCGATGATGGGAGACGGAACAAACGATGCTCCTGCCCTTGCTCAAGCGAATGTTGGAGTTGCCATGAACAGCGGAACTCAAGCTGCAAAAGAAGCTGGAAACATGGTCGATCTTGACAATGATCCAACCAAACTAATCGAGATTGTCGAAATTGGAAAACAGCTTTTAATGACGCGAGGAACGTTGACTACTTTCTCAATTGCTAACGACGTTGCTAAATATTTCGCTATTGTTCCTGCTCTTTTTATTACTGCGATTCCTGCGCTTCAAGGTTTAAATATTATGCATCTCCACAGTCCAGAAAGTGCCATTTTATCGGCTGTGATTTTCAATGCGATTATCATTCCGATTTTGATTCCTCTTGCATTGAAAGGTGTTGAGTATCGTCCGATTGGGGCAAGCGCGATTCTAAAACGTAATCTTTTGATTTATGGCTTAGGTGGTTTAATTGTTCCTTTTATTGGAATCAAACTGATTGACGTAATTGTTGCCTTATTTATGTAAACAAAAATTACTAAGACGCTAAGATTCTAAGTTTTCTTTCTTAGCATCTTAGAAACTCAGAATCTTAAAAAACAAAAAAAAATGAAATCTATATTCTCAATACTAAAACTTACTGCGATTACTTTAATCTTATTTGCAGTTATGTATCCTCTTGCGATTTACGGAATCGCCCAAATTGCTCCCAATCAAGGAAAAGGAGAAACTATTTCGGTTAACGGAAAAGTGGTTGGATATCAAAAAATCGGACAAAAGTTCGACAAATCAAATTATTTCTGGGGAAGACCTTCGGCTGTTGATTATAATGCAGCAGGAAGCGCCGGAAGCAATAAAGGGCCAAGCAATGCCGAGTATTTGGCTTTGGTACAAAAGAGAATTGATACGCTTTTATTGGTTCATCCTTATTTGAAAAAATCTGATATTCCAGCTGATATGGTTACGGCTTCAGGAAGTGGTTTAGATCCGAATATTTCTCCGCAAGGTGCTTTTATTCAGGTTAAAAGAGTTGCTAAAGAACGAAAACTAGATGAAACTAAAGTAAAAGCTTTAGTAAAATCTAAAATTAATTCGGCTGTTGTTGGCCCTGAGACTGTGAATGTTTTGGAATTGAATGTGGCTTTGGATCAGCTTCGCTAAAGCTCAAAGTTGCTAAGGTTCTAAGATACTGAGCTACTAAGTTTTTTTTCCTAACAGGTTTCCAAAACCTGTTAGGGTATAAAAATATTGTAATACAAAAACGCCTTTTTTCCCCCAAATGCCCTAGCCCCGATAGAAGTGGAAATCCTTTTTCTGGCTTCTTTAGCCAGGAAAAGATTACTTCGTCAGTTCGCTATCGCTCGTGTGGAACGGATAGCGGGATTAGCTCCTAAAAAATCTACTAATAATTTAAATTAAGAGGACGAGATCGCTTCGTTCCTCGCAATGACATATGAAAAAAATAATACTTACTGCTTTAATCGCTTTTGGTTTTAGCAATTTACATGCACAAGAAGAATCTAAAAGTCCGTTTACGTTTTCTGGATATGTAGACGTTTATTATGGTTATGATTTCGGGAAGCCTGAGAATCATACCAAGCCAAGCTTTTTTTATAATTATAACCGAAGCAATGAAGTCAACCTGAATTTGGGTTTGGCAAAAGTGAATTATTCGAAAGGAAATGTCCGAGCAAATTTAGCACTGATGGCGGGAACTTATGCACAATATAATATGTCTGCTGAACAGGATTTACTGCAAAATGTTTATGAAGCGAATGTAGGCGTGAAGATTTCGAAAAAACATGATTTATGGATTGATGCGGGAATTATGCCCTCGCATATTGGTTTTGAAAGCGCGATTGGAAAAGATTGCGCCAATTTAACCCGAAGCATTCTGGCAGAGAATTCTCCTTATTATGAAACTGGACTAAAAATTGGTTATACTTCTGATTCTGGAAAATGGTATTTGGCTGCGATGTATTTGAACGGTTGGCAGCGAATTCAGAAAATAGATGGAAATCAAACACCGGCTTTTGGAACTCAGGTTACTTACAAACCATCTGACAGAGTGGTTTTGAATTGGAGTACATATATTGGAAACGAACAGCCAGATGCAGATAAAAAATGGCGTTATTTTAATAATTTCTACGGACAATTTAAAGTGGCTGAAAAATTAAACTTAACAACTGGATTTGATATTGGTTCTCAGCAATCGGCTAAAGGAAATGAGAAATATGATGTTTGGTTTTCTCCTGTTTTGATTTTGCAATACAAACCGACAGATAAAATTCAGCTGGCAGCAAGAGGAGAATACTATAGTGATGAAAAAGGTGTAATCATCGCGACAGAAACACCAAACGGATTTAAAACTTACGGATTTTCAGCTAACTTTGATTACTTAGTAGCCGATAATGTTATGTTTAGAATTGAAGCGAGAAATCTGTCAAGCAAAGATGAAATTTTTACCAAAAACAATCAGCCAACAGATACAAATACCTTTGTGACAACTTCTTTGGCAATTAGTTTCTAAACATTAATTTTTTTTACCATTAAGAGATTAAGAAAATTAAGTTTTTGCACCTGATCTTAATCTAGAATAGAGGACATTAAGCTTAATGTTCTGCAGACAAAGAAAAGCTTAACTTCCTTAATATCTTAATGGTTAAACCAAAAAACATGGAAAACGAAAACAACGCACAGCATTTTCTGGACTTGATTCAGAAATCTCGAAAGGGAAAGTTTAAAATCTACATTGGAATGAGTGCCGGTGTGGGCAAAACTTTTCGTATGCTTCAGGAAGCGCATTCGTTATTGAAAAACGGAATCGATGTCAAAATCGGCTACATAGAAACGCATATGCGGAAGGAAACGCATGAATTATTGGCTGGTCTTCCGATTATTCCGAGGCGGACTATTTTTTATAAAGGAAAAGAACTCGAAGAACTCGACGTTCAGGCCATCATCAACCTTAGACCAGAAGTGGTTATTGTTGATGAATTGGCGCATACTAACGTTGAAGGAAGCAAAAATGAAAAACGCTGGCAAGATGTTCTAGAGATTTTAGACGCTGGAATTAATGTAATTTCAGCCGTGAATATTCAGCATATTGAAAGTTTAAACGAAGATGTAAAACGAATTACCAATATTGATGTTCAGGAGCGAATTCCTGATAATGTTTTACGTCTGGCAGATGAAGTTGTAAATATCGATTTGACTTCAGAGGATTTAATTGCTCGATTAAAAGAAGGAAAAATTTATACGGCAGATAAAATTCCGACAGCTTTGGCTAATTTTTTTAAATCGGAACAGATTCTGCAATTGCGTGAATTGGCTTTAAAAGAAGTGGCAAGTCAGGTGGTTCGAAAAGTAGAAAGCGAAGTTCCGAATCTGCATGCTTTACGGCATGAAAAATTGTTGGCTTGCATTAGCAGCAATGAAAAAACTGCTAAAATTATTATTAGGAAAGCGGCTCGATTAGCCAGTTATTACAACGGATCGTGGTATGTTTTGTATGTCGAAACTCCTAAAGAAAGCAGTACAAGAATCGCACTTGACAAACAAAGACATCTAATTAATAACTTTAAACTCGCTGTACAATTAGGCGCAGAAGTTATTAAATTGGAAAATTCAAATATTACAAATGCTATTTTGACAACGGTAGAAGAAAAACAAATTACAACTGTGTGCATCGGAAAACCACATTTTAATTTGTTTAAAGTAATTTTGTCTACAACAATTTTCAGGCGTTTGCTAAACAAATTGTCTTTATCAAATGTTGATCTTGTTATTCTGTCATAAAATTTTCTAACCATTAAGATATTAAGGGAATTAAGCTTTGAACTTAATGAAACTTACAAAGAGAAAATTAAGCATCGCCTTTATTTTCTTAATATCTTAATGGTTCAAATAAAAAACTTGTTTTTTAAATAAACATCATGAGAATTAAAACCAAATTGAATCTGGGTGTTGGATTGTTATTTTTAATGATCATCATTCTCTCGTTAGTGAGTGCTTATTCTGTTTTTCTGATTAAGCAGGACACCGAAAACATCCTGAAATCGAATTATAATACGCTGGAATATTCGAGAAATATGATTTTGGCTTTGGACGAAATGAAATCGGGTTCTAAAGAAACGATTCAGAGTTTTGAGGAAAATCTCGAAAAGCAGACTCAAAATATTACGGAACCAGGCGAAAAACAGGCTACCGAAAAGCTGAAAGCCAGTTTTGCTCTTTTAGACAAAAACAACTCCGACGAAACTGTAAAAACACAGATTCGTCAGGATATTTTTGCGATTATGAAACTCAATTTGGACGCCATAAAGCAGAAGAGCGACATTGCCAAACATTCAGCTGAAACAGCCAATTTGTCTATTGCTATTGTGGGAAGTTTATGCTTTCTGATTGCTTTTAACTTATTGGTGAATCTGCCTAATAATATTGCCAATCCGATTAGAGAATTAACGCTAAGTATTAAGGAAATTGCGAATAAAAATTATTCGGAACGCGTTCATTTTACAAGTCATAGCGAATTTGGAGATCTTGCCAAATCATTCAATACGATGGCGCAAAAGCTTGAAGAATATCATGACAGCAATGTCTATAAGCTTCTTTTTGAGAAGAAACGACTGGAAACATTAATTAATAATATGAACGATCCTATTATTGGCTTAGATAACGAAGGGATTGTTTTGTTTGTAAATGATGAAGCACTGAAAATTATCGGTCTAAAATCGGAAGATATTATCGGAAAACATGCTTCTGAATTAGCGGTTTCTAATGATTTGATTCGTTCTTTGATTCTGAAAGAAAGTGAAACTCCGAAAAAACAGCCTCTCAAAATTTTTGCTCACGGAAAAGAAAGTTATTTCGAAAAAGAAATTCATAATATCACGATAACGCCAACGGGCGAAGAAAAAGAAATTAATATTGGCGATGTCATTATTCTGCGAAATATTACGCTTTTTAAAGAATTGGATTTTGCCAAAACGAATTTCATTGCTACTGTTTCACACGAATTAAAAACGCCAATTGCTTCTATAAAATTAAGTCTTCAATTGCTTGAAAATGGAAAAACGGGCGATATGAACGACGATCAGAAACAATTGGTCGAAAGTATTAAAGATGACAGTCAGCGCTTATTGAAAATTACAGGCGAATTGCTCAATTTATCACAATTGGAAACTGGAAACATTCAGCTGAATATTGGGAAAAGCAATCCGTACGAAATTGTAAAATATGCCGTTGAAGCCGTAAAAGTCCAAGCTGATCAAAAACAGATTCAATTGGTTGTTGACGCCGATGAAAACCTTAAAAATGTAAAAGCCGATGCCGAAAAAACAGGCTGGGTTTTAATTAATTATTTATCGAATGCCATCAGATATTCATCTGAAAAAAGTACGATTCTTATCAAACTAAAAGAAGAAAACAATCAGATGGTTTTTCAGGTTATTGATACTGGAAAAGGAATTGACACAAGATATAAAGATCGAGTTTTCGATAAATATTTTCAGGTTCCGGGAAGTCAGAAATCTGGAACGGGATTGGGATTAGCAATCAGCAAAGAGTTTATTGAAGCGCAAAATGGAAGCGTTGGTGTTGAAAGTAATCTTGGATTGGGAAGTACATTTTGGTTTACATTGATGGTTTAGAATAATTGTGAATTATTAAAAGAAAAAATATTAAAAGAGCTTCGGAGAAGCTAGATATTTATAGCTAATTTGATTCACGTAGATAATAAGCTCCAGCGGAGCGGCATATTTCACCCCGCTGGGGCTTAAAAACGCGCCTTATGAATTTTCTATAAACATATCGTCCCGCTGGGACTTTTTCACTTAAAATCATCAATCTGAATAAAATAAAATTTAGCCAATCTTAATTCAACTACCCTATTTAAAACCAACAAATTAAAGTTCGCTTAAGGTTCAATTAAGTTCAAAATATCAGAGACAACCATTCGTTACTATTGCAAAATATAACGACAAAAACAATGTTCCGCAAAACGATTTCCCTCGTATTCCTGTTCGGATTATTTTATGTGAATGCACAACAAAATGATTCAATCACAAAAATTGACAGTACTTCTAATCATTTAAAATTCACTTACAAACAATTAATTATTCCGTCGGTCTTAATTGGTTATGGCGTAATTGGTTTGGAAAGTAATCAGCTTTTGAGTTTCAACTCTCAAATCAGAGCAGAAGTTAAAGAAGATATTGACGAAAAAATTACAATTGATGACTTCTCTCAATATGCACCTGCTGCATCGGTTTATGCCTTAAATGCTTTTGGTGTAAAAGGTAAAAATAATATGCGTGACCGTTCTGTGATATTTGTGACCTCTTATGTAATTATGGCGACAACGGTTTTAAGCCTAAAATCTATTGTTCACGAAGAAAGGCCTGACGGAAGTTCGAATAATTCATTCCCTTCTGGACATACTGCAACGGCATTTATGGGTGCCGAATTTTTATGGCAAGAATACAAAGACAAATCCATTTGGTACGGAATCACGGGTTACGCCGTTGCAACCGGAACGGGCCTTTTCAGAATCTACAATAATCGCCACTGGCTGACAGATGTTGCGGCTGGAGCTGGAATCGGAATTTTGAGCACCAAAATTGCGTATTGGATCAATCCGTATATCACTAAAAAGCTGTTCAAATCTTCAACCGAAAACAAATCGACTTCTATGATAATGCCTTTTTATAACGGACAGCAATATGGTTTGGGATTTGCGAAGGTTTTTTAGTTTTTTTTTTTAGCCACGAAGGCGCTAAGGCACAAAGTTTTTTAAAGCCACAGATTGCACAGATTAAAAGGATTTTGGAATGGCTTTGTGTAAATTTATTAGCCACGAATTCACGAATTTTTATTTGAAATAATTCGTGAATTCGTGGCGGAAAAAAAAATTATGTATTCGAAGTATTATTCTTGATTTCCCTAACTTCTCTTTTCAATTCTAAAAGCAAATCCTTCATTGCTCCAGTTTCTGTAGTTTCTTGTTTTTTATCCGAACGGCCAATGTTACATTCGTACTCCCAAATCTCCAAAATTTCAGAAGCTTTCACTTCATAATTTGGATAAAAACTATTATCAGATTCTAAAACCAAACTATTCTTTTTGTTTTTATTGAGACGTTTATATACTATTCCTTCATTTTTAGTGATAAGAATATAGGTTTTCCCGTCCATCACCTCTCCCAGCTTTTCCACATAACGGCCAATAATAATGGAACCGTCTTCATGCGGTGGCATTGAATCGCCTTCAACTGGAAATCCGCGGTGTTTTCCTGGTCCTAAAAACGGAAGCGTAATCTGCTGTAAACTTTCAATATATTCTGGATCAGCATATCCGTTCAGATAACCAGCTTTTGCTTTTTGAGATACAATTTCGATATAATTTTCTCCAAAACTATCCACTTGAATCGGCAAAATAAGTCGGTTGCCTTCTAGTTTTATCAAATTTTGCACATCTATTTTGCGAATATCTACCGATAATATCAAGTCAATACTCATATGAAAATACAATGCAATTTTCTTTAAAATGTCATACGGTGCTTCCGAAGTTCCATCTTCGTATTTCACGTATCTTCCTCTTGTAATACTCAGGTTTTCAGCTAATTTTTCTTGTGATATTTTATGCTTAACCCTTAATGCTCTGATGTTGTCTGAAAATAAGGACATAATTAATTTGTTATAATTTGGAACAGCAAATATACTAAAAATGTTCTAATCTGTACTAATTTTGTTTCATACAAAAACAAAAGGAAAAAATGGCACGGGCAATTGTACATATGGATTTGGATACCTTTTTTGTATCCTGTGAAAGACGCACCAACTCAGAACTCAATGGAATTCCGCTTATTATAGGCGGTGGAGAACGTGGTGTTGTAGCCTCTTGTTCGTATGAAGCTCGAAAATATGGAGTGCGTTCTGCTATGCCGATTCGTATGGCATTAAAACTTTGTCCAGACGCAAAAGTGATGAAAGGTGACATGGAATTATATTCACAATTATCTCACGATGTTACCGAGATTCTTCAGGAAAAAGCTCCTGTTCTGGAAAAAGCCAGTGTCGACGAATTCTATTTGGATATTACCGGAATGGATAAATTTCACGGAAGTTATAAATGGACGAATGAACTCGCGCAAAAGGTAATTAAGGAAACTGGGCTTCCTATTAGTTTTTCGTTATCTATTAATAAAACCGTTTCGAAAATTGCTACTGGGGAAGGCAAACCAAAAGGAAATCTTGAAATTCCAGAACAACAAGTACAAGACTTTTTAAATCCGCTTTCGATTCAGAAAATTCCAATGGTTGGAGCGGTGACTTTCCAGCTTTTGTCGCGAATTGGCGTTCGTAAAATCCAGACTTTGGCCGAAATGCCTGCTGAGGTTTTACAGCAAATGATCGGTAAAAATGGTTTGGAACTTTGGAAAAAAGCCAACGGAATTGATCATACCCCTGTAGAACCTTACAGCGAAAGAAAATCTATTTCGACAGAACATACTTTTTCTCAAGACACAATTGACATTGACAAACTCAAAAGAGTGCTTCTTGGGATGGTCGAAAAACTAGCTTTTCAGCTTCGATCAGAACAATGGCTAACTTCAACCGTTACGGTCAAAATACGTTATGCCAATTTTGATACCGAAACCAAACAATGCCGAGTGGCTTACACCTCTGCCGACCATGTTTTAACCAAAAACGTAATAGAACTTTTTGAAAAAGTGTATCAACGTCGTATGCGTCTGCGTTTGATTGGCGTTCGCTTTAGCGGATTGGTACGCGGAACGTATCAAATTGACCTTTTTGAAGATACTCAGGAAATGCTTGCGCTTTATGCCGCTATGGATAAAATGAAAAGCCGTTATGGTTTTGATGCCGTAATGCGCTGTGCTGGAGCCCATTTTAAACCAAACACTAAAGACGAAATCTTAAAACGTATCAAATAATGTATCTTAATTGCCATTCATATCATTCATTACGTTACGGCACGATTCCGCTTAAGGAATTGATTGCCGAAGCTGTTTCGTGCGGTATAAAAGCAATGGCATTAACGGATATTAATACTGTTACTGGAATTTATGATTTTATAAAAGCATGTCAGGAAAAAGAAATTAAACCTTTGGTGGGAATGGAATTTCGATGCAATCATGAATTCCGATATATTGGTCTGGCTAAAAATGCAGAAGGCTTGGCAGAAATGAACCGTTTTTTAACGAATCATAATTTCAGCGGAGAAACTCTGCCTTTTCGAGCTCCGAAGTTTGACTCGTCTTTTGTGATTTATACTTTAGAAAATGCTCCCGAAACACTGTTTGAAAATGAATTTATTGGAGTCCGTCCCGAAGAAGTTTCAAGTCTGCTGACATCAAAACATAAAAATAAAATCTCCAAAATGGTAATTTTGCAACCTGTAACTTTTAGAACTAAAAAAGAATACAATCTGCATAAAGTGCTTCGGGCTATTGACACGAATATTATTTTATCGAAACTTACAGAAGCTGATTACTGTAAAGCTTCTGATCTGATGAAGCCCGTAGAATCTCTTCTGCCTTTTTATGAAAAATATCCTGAAATCATCTCGAATACGCAACGCATCATTGACGATTGTGATTTTCAATATGATTTTGCAGCTAAAAAGAATAAAAAATTCTATACTGAAAACCGTCAAAAAGATTTAGAAAAATTGACAGATTTAGCTTGGGAAGGATTTGCAAAACGTTATGGAAATGAGAATGTTGAAGCAAAAAAACGTATAGAAAAAGAATTAAAAGTAATTGACGAATTAGAATTCAGCGGTTATTTTTTAATTACTTGGGATATTATTCAGTATAGCAACAGTATGGGTTTTATGCACATTGGTCGCGGAAGCGGTGCCAACAGCATCATCGCCTATTGTCTCGGAATTACCGATATCTGCCCTATCGAACTGGATTTATATTTTGAACGTTTTTTAAATCTAAACCGCAAAACACCGCCTGATTTTGACATTGATTGGAGCTGGCAGGAACGCAATGTAATTTTAGAGTATATATTTAAAAAATATGGCAAAGATCATGTTGCTTTTTGCGGCACAAACGTCGAGTTTAAATACCGTTCTATTTTTAGGGAAGTGGGAAAAGTTTTTGGTCTTCCTAAAGAAGAATTAGATCTTTTGGCAAAAAATCCAGAAGAACTTCATCCAACCAATAAAATTGTAAAATTGGTTCAGGAATACGGACAAATGATGGGAAAATATCCAAATCAACGAAGCATGCATGCGTGTGGAATTTTGATTTCTGAAGACCCAATTACCAATTACACGCCTCTGGAAATGCCTCCAAAAGGTTTCCCAATCGTACTTTTTGATATGCATATTGCCGAAGAAATTGGTTTCGACAAATTTGATATTCTAAGTCAGCGCGGTATTGGCCATATTGACGACAGTGTAAAACTGATTGCCAAAAACCGAGGCATAAAAGTTAATATTCGTGATACTTCGATTTCTAAAGACGAAGCCGTTTGCAATTCGTATTTAGCAAAAGGACATACGATTGGCTGTTTTTATATCGAAAGTCCTGCGATGCGCGGATTATTACGCCGATTGAATTGTGACAATTATAAAATTCTCGTCGCGGCATCGTCTATTATCCGTCCTGGAGTTGCACAATCGGGAATGATGAAAGAATATATTTTCCGTCATAATAACCCCAATCAGTTTGAATATTTTCATGAGGTCTTCAAAGAGCATCTTGGCGAAACGTATGGGATAATGGTATATCAGGAAGATGTGATTAAAATTGCTCAGCATTACGGCGGACTTCCCGCTCCAGACGGAGATATTCTGCGTCGTGCCATGTCGGGAAAAGGAAGGTCTCTGGAAGCATTGCAAAAAGTAAAAGATAATTTCTTTGCCAGCTGTGCTCAAAAAGGACATCCGTTGGCATTGAGTCAGGAAATCTATCGCCAGATCGAGTCGTTTGCGGGATATTCCTTCTGCAAAGCGCACTCGGCTTCTTATGCAGTTGAAAGTTATCAGAGTTTATACTTGAAAGTGAATTTTCCTGTCGAATTTATGACTGCGGTAATCAACAATCAAGGCGGATTTTACAGAACTGAAGTTTATGTGCACGAAGCGCGAATGTCTGGCGGAACTGTTCATAATCCGTGTGTGAACAAAAGTGAATATCAGACTACTTTGTACGGCACTGATATTTATCTTGGTTTTATGCATTTGCAGAGTTTAGAATCTAAAATTGCACATTTAATCGAATCCGAAAGAGAAAAAAATGGCGAATATCTTTCTTTGGAAGATTTCATCAATCGCATTCCAATAGGCATTGAAGGTGTTAAAGTTCTTATTTTCATTGGCGCTTTCCGTTTTACAGGAAAAACAAAAAATCAGCTTTTGATAAGCGCAAGTTTGCTTCTAAACAATTTTAAACCCGAAAATAGAAATCTAAAGCTTTTACAGGAACCTGTCAAAGAATATAAACTTCCAACATTGGAGCGCTCTATTTTTGAAGATGCTTTTGATGAAATTGAACTTTTGAGTTTCCCAGTTTCTTGCACTGTTTTTGATCTTTTACAAACCAAACACCGCGGAGATATTATGGCAAAAGATTTAGTGAAATATCATAAAAAACAGGTTAGAATGCTCGCTTATCTCATTTCCAGAAAACACGTTCCAACCAAAAAAGGAACCATGTATTTCGGAACTTGGATTGATCACGAAGGCACTTACTTTGATACAGCTCATTTTCCTGATAGTTTAGAAAAATATCCTTTTCAAGGCGGAGGCTGTTATCTTTTGTTAGGAAATGTTGAGGTTGATTACCACTTCCCTACCATTACGATTATCAAAATGGCAAAAATGCCTTTTATTCCAGATCCGCGTTACATGGACGCTAAAGATCAATATAAAACACAAAATCAGATTAAAGAAGATGTCAGCATGACGCATCGAGCGCCTTATCCGTCAGAACACGAAATCAATATGCCGAGACATCGAATGAAGTTTAATTCTTAGTGATGAAAATTGCTCGCGAAGACACAAAGTTTTCTTTTTAAGTTTTTTTAAAATAAAAATTTTGCGTCTCTGCGACTTTGCGAGAAAAAAACTAAACAACAGAAATAGAACATTTTACGTTATATACAAATGAAGAATCAGGAATATGCTATAGTCGATATTGAAACCACAGGCGGAAATGCCAGTGGCAGCCGCATTACAGAAATTGCGATCATTATTCATGATGGTAAAAATGTATTAGATCGTTACGAAACCCTTGTAAATCCTGAACAGGACATTCCTCCTTCTATCTTTGGATTAACGGGTATTAATAACGAAATGGTCGCCAATGCGCCAATCTTTGATGATATTTCAGAGAAGGTTTTAGAAATGCTTACTGATCGTGTTTTTGTTGCGCATAACGTTAACTTTGATTATTCGTTTGTGCATCATCAACTGGAACAGGCTGGTTTTAAATGGTCTGCCAAAAAACTTTGTACCGTTCGCGCTGCTAGAAAAATCAAGCCAGGTTTAGGCTCTTATAGTTTAGGAAACCTTTGTAATTCTTTAAATATCAATTTAGAAAACCGGCACCGTGCCGGCGGGGATGCAGATGCTACTGCTTTATTGTTTTCACTTTTACTAGAATGGGATGATGCTGGAGAAATTGAAAAAATGATTAAGAAAACGGCACACGATCAGCGTCTGCCTCCAAATTTACCACAAGAAGATTTTAATAGTTTGCCTGATAAACCTGGAGTATATTATTTTTATAATCAGGCGAAAAAAGTAATTTATGTTGGAAAGGCAGTTAATCTGAAAAAACGTGTTACTTCACATTTTACAGGAAATAATATCAAACCTCAAAGACAGCATTTTTTAAGAGATATTCATGGAATTTCTTTTGAAGTCTGTGCCACTGAACTCATGGCGCTTCTTTTGGAATGTACCGAAATCAAAAAACTTTGGCCAACTTATAATAGAGCTTTAAAACGTTTTGAAGCCAAATTTGGCATTTACCAATATGAAGCTCGAAATGGTTATAAATATCTGGCAATCGGAAAACTGAGTAAATTTCAAACTTGTATTCATGAATTTAATAATCAACATACTGGAATTCATTTATTGAGAAGCTTGGCGGAACAATTTCAAATTGACCACCGTTTTTGCAAATATTCGAGACCAGAAGAAGGCGAGTTTTTTTATACGCCAGAAATAAAAGAACTGCCAGATCCTGTACTTCATAACGAGCAAGTGGATAATGCAATTGCTTTTTTATTAAATAACAGACCGAGTTTTGCCATAATCGACAAAGGAAGATCTGCAGATGAACGAAGCTGTATCTGGATCGAAAATGGCCGTTTCTACGGAATGGGATATATTTCAAGAGATGTGGCAATCAACGATTCTGATGAAGTAAAAAGTTACGTCACACCTTACAAAAGCAATCAATATATTGACCAGTTGATTTTTGCTTACGCCGAAAAATATCCTCGTAAAGTATTCTTTAACAAACACTTTGTAAAATAAAGTTCCGAAAAGCCGTAAATTTAAGATTAGAACTAATTGAAAATCTACTATGAAAATAGCCACTTATAACGTAAACGGAGTTAACGGGAGATTAAATGTTTTGTTACGCTGGCTTGAAGAAGCCACTCCTGATATTGTATGCTTACAGGAATTAAAAGCACCGCAGGATAAATTTCCGTTTAAAGCCATTAATGATGCAGGTTACAACGCTATCTGGCACGGACAAAAACAATGGAACGGCGTTGCCATTCTTGCGCGGAATATGGAAATTGAAGAAATAACCAGGGCATTGCCAGGCGATGAGGAAGATGTCCAGAGCCGTTATATCGAAGCTTTGATTAACGGAATTGTAATTGCGTGTCTTTATCTTCCAAATGGAAATCCTTATCCAGGTCCAAAATTTGAATACAAATTGAAATGGTTTAATCGTCTAGCGCATCGTGCCGAAACTTTATTGAAATTAAAAGTTCCTGTAATATTGGTTGGCGATTATAATGTAATGCCAACAGAACTGGACGTTTATAAACCTGAAAAATGGGTCAATGATGCCCTTTTTAGAAGGGAAATCCGTGATGCATTTGCAACTATTGTTTCTCAAGGATGGACAGATGCCATTCGAAAATTATATCCTAATGAGAAAATTTATACGTTTTGGGATTATTTCAGAAATGCGTATCAGCGTGATGCGGGTTTGCGAATTGATCACTTTTTATTAAGTCCGCAAATAGCAAAAAAATTGAGTGCTGGCGGCGTTGACCGTCATGTGCGAGGCTGGGAAAAAACCAGCGATCACGCTCCTGTGTGGATTGAAATTGACAAAATATAATTGGAAAATGACACTATTTAACGACACCGAATTGTTTACAACTGGTTTGGGAGGAAAAAAAATATTTGACATCCCAGATTCTGAACTGATTTTAATCGATGACTTTTTTTCAAAAGAAGAGTCTGATATTTTTTATGAAAGAATTCTTCGCAAGACCAAATGGAGAGAACATCAAATGGAAATTTACGATAAAACCTATACTGTTCCTAGAATGATTGCCTGGTACGAAGATAAAGATAATGTTGGAGCAGACCCAAAAGGGCCAGATTGGACTTATGAATTATTAAAAATTAGAGGCCGCGTTGAAAAAGAAACACAGCTAGATTTTAATACTGTTTTGCTTAATTTATATCGAGATGGAAATGATGGCGTAGGATGGCATAGCGACAAGGAACATAATACAGGGCCAAATCCGATTATTGCTTCGGTTACTTTTGGAGAGACTCGAATGTTTAAACTCCGTCATAAATACAGGAAAGAGATTCCAACAATTGAGATTCCGTTGCATCACGGCTCTTTTTTATTAATGGCAGGAACAACTAATAGTTATTGGCAGCATCAAGTTCCAAAAACAGCTCGTGATGTTTTGCCAAGGATCAATCTTACCTTTAGAAGAACCAATCGAAATCTTTGATTTTTATAGAATTGAATTCTTAAAAAGTAGCATTTTTTAGCTAAAACGAAGTAGGATATTCCTTCTTTAAAAAGTTAAAACATGCACTGTATGAACGTTTTATTAGGCAAAACCTATCTTTTTTACTATTTTTGCAACCTTTTTTAAAATACAATACCGTAATGGCTTATTCGAACAATGATTTAGCGCGTTTCTTAGACGCACAGAACAAACTTTATCTTACCGCTCTTTCTGAAATCAGCAAAGGGAAAAAAGAAACGCACTGGATGTGGTTCATTTTTCCGCAAATAAAAGGTTTAGGAAAAAGCGATACTGCAAATCTTTATGCCATTAATGATTTAAAAGAAGCTTCAGATTATTTGGAGCATCCGATTTTAGGAAAACATTTAATTGAAATTTCAGAATTATTATTAACCTTTAAAATGAAATCGGCTGATGGAATTTTTGGAGACTTAGATGCTCGAAAATTGCGTTCTTGCATGACTTTATTTTCTTTGATAGAAAATGCAAATCCGATATTTCAGGAAATTCTGGAGGCTTTCTTTTCTGGAGAAAAAGATCCACTTACTTTGTCTATTATTAATTCAACTATAAAATCTGTTGATGAACCTGTTACATTATAATAAGAGTTCACAACGATTATTTACATTTAAAAGACACTAATTTTAGTGTCTTTTTTTGTTTGCAACTATATCATTTACTAAAATCAAGATCTTAATTTGTTTATTTAAAGATAATTAGCATTAACTTGCATAATCAACCTCAAATCTAAACCAAATTATGAATGAAAAAATCAAAACTTTACAAATCATCCATCTTGGCATTTGTGCAGGAACAATTATCGCGTATTTCATTGTAGGAGATATTTCATTAGAAACACTAAACATTCCTGCTATTGATTCGAATTCAATATTATATCTTGTTATTCCTGTTCTTGCCTTTGTTTTGAGCAGTATATTATTTAAGGCTCAATTAAAACAGATTGACCCGAAACTAAAACTTGAAGACAAATTGCCTGTTTACCAAGCTGCTTCTATCATGCGATGGGCAGTTCTAGAAGGTGCCGCCTTTTTAATACTATTCATAAAACCCGAATTTATCCTATTCGGAATACTTCTCATTGCTTATCTTCTTTATCTGAGACCTACCGAGGAAAGAATTACCAATGATTTATCTAATTAGTAAATCCAAAACTTAAAATAAAAAAGCATCTTGATTTTTCAAGATGCTTTTTTATTTAGTTTTCAATTGAAATCAAATATTATTCACTTGGTTTTGTTAAATAATACACTGGAATTCCGGTTAACATAATTAATACTCCCCAGCCACAGGTTGAGAATTTTGTAATTAATAACGAAATACAAATCGCTGACGCTACAACAATATATAACATTGGTAAAAATGGATATCCAAAAGCTTTATAAGGTCTTTCTGCATCTGGCATCTTTTTTCTTAAAATGAAAATTCCGTAGATGGTCAGAATATAAAAAATCAATACGATGATAATTACAAAATCAAGCAAATCGCCATACTTCCCTGTCAAACACAAAGCCGAAGCCCAAATACACTGTGCCCAAAGTGCCCAAGCAGGAACGCTTGAACTGTTTAAAACTGCCGCTTTTTTGAAAAATAAACCGTCTTTTGCCATCGTATAATACACTCTCGCACCCGCCATAATTAGTCCGTTATTACAGGCAAAAGTCGAAATCATAATCATAATGGCGATAATCAAGGCTCCAATATTTCCAAAAATATAATCAGAGGCCACAACTGCAACACGGTCAAATTTTGCTGTAGCGATTTCATCAAACGGAACTACTGCCAAATACATAAGATTTGTCACAACATATAGACAGGTCACAATAAAAGTTCCTAGAAACAAACTAAGACCAACATTTCGTTTAGGATTTTTAATTTCACCCGCGATAAAAGTCACACCATTCCAAGCATCACTAGAGAATAATGATCCGACCATTGCCGCCGAAATTCCAGAAATCAAAGCAGTTCCACTAATTGGCAACCATGATCCGCTTTCTTTATCAAATGTTTTTGTGCTCCATCCGTCTGCCCAATTTGCATCCCAAACAGAAGCTTTCGCGGCAAGCGTTAATCCGAAAATAACTAATCCCAGAAGTGATAAAATTTTAATTATTGTTAAAACGGTTTGTAGAATTTTTCCGTTTTTTACTCCACGGCTATTAATGAAAGTCAGAATGATAATGGTTAAAATCGAAACTAGCTGAGCAGCATTCAGTTTAAAAGCTCCCAGTTCGTAAAGAATATTTTCATCGCTTAACGGTTCATACAAATAAGCTGCAAATTTAGAAAAAGCCACTCCTACAGCCGCAATAGTTCCAGTTTGAATAACTGCGAAAAAACTCCAGCCATACAAAAAGGCGATCAGCTTGTTATATGCTTCTTTCAGATAAACATACTGTCCTCCTGCTTTTGGAAACATCGCACTCAATTCGCCATAGCTAACTGCTGCGACAACTGTAATAAAGCCTGACAAAAGCCAGATTAAGGTAAGCCATCCCGCCGAACCTACTTGTCTGGCGATATCGGCACTTACAATAAATATCCCAGATCCGATCATAGAGCCAACCACAAGCATGGTTCCGTCTAAGAGTCCGAGTTCTCTTTTAAAATGTTCTTGGTCGTTTTCTTGCATTTTTATTGGTTTAGGTTGGCTAAAGATATACTTTTTTTGGAAATCTTAATCTCCACTGATAATTTTAAAAAAAGAGAAAAAATATATAAGAAAACTTACTCCCTTACGGTTTTCCGTAATGTTATAATATTTAATTTACATAAATTTGAATGTAGCGAAAGTATCTCTTGGCAAACTATTCGACAGTTACATACAGAATAGAAACTTGTCAAATAATAAGTTTCAGAAATTTAACCTAACGTTTCAATAATAATTTCAGGTGCTTTGATATAACTGCAAATAAATCAATTGAGCGGATTGTAAAATCTAAAGTTAAAATCTGAAAGGCGGAACAAACTAACCCAAATCTAGTACCTAAAGTTTTCGTCTTTAAAGGCTATTATGCCGCAAAAGGGAAATAAAAATCATGAAAAATTTAAACAATTATTTGCGTATTAATTTTCTACTAGTAATTCTCGGTATAATCTTGTTTTCTTGCTCTAATGAGGAAACCCTAACTCCAAACAACAGCAATCTCGAAAATAAAACATCAACTATCTCAAACAAAACAGGCAAAACAGCAGCGGTTGCTTCAGGTGCAATTACATGCTATATTTCTGGATCAAGTGTATTTAATGTAAACACAAATAATGCATATTCAGTTGTAAATCCAAATTCATCTGCTACTTATCAGTATAATAGTAGCACTTCTGTAAACTCGATAACTTGGAGCATTGTAGCTGGAAGTGTTGTTCCCGCAGGAAGTCTATCAATTACAGGAAATGGTGTGGCGGCAACAATTACAACATCTTCAACTTTCAGCAGCGGTAGTATTCAAGCACTAGGAACTGATAGCTCAGGGCAATTATGCGGCCCAGTTATACCAATTGTAAAATCTAGCGGAAGCGGATCTTCATGTTGCACACCAATCCTTTCTGCATCATATATTTGTAGAGGAAGTGGATCAGGAAGTGCTGGAGGAGCAGTCGATATCTCTATACCTGCAGGTTGCAACATTGATTGGGCTACAATTTCTAAAATTGATGTAAGCCTTTCTAATGGCACAAGGTTCACAACAACTTCTCCTAGCAGTTTATACAACCAAAGTCAAGGGACTTTAATAGCTCCATATAATCTAAATAATAATAAAATTCGTTTATCTTTTACTAATTCAGAATGTATGCCTGACATTGCATGTACTGCTACATTTTATTTTAGTAATGGCTGTCCTACAGTAACTGCAACTGTAGTTACCTTAGGACCGCTTGAAACATCTGAATAATTTTTAATTTATAAAGTTTGAAAAACTGCAAAATATTTTTGCAGTTTTTTTTTACCTACTTGAATGCCACCAACGAGGAAGCAAAATATTAACTTAAAAAGATAAAGTAGTCACCGAAACTATCATGAAACTACATTTGCCTTTTGTTTTGATGCATTAGAATTTTTCATTAATTTTAAATAAAAACAGCATCATGACTTGGGATCCAAAAAAATACAACGAATTTAAAGAAGAACGTTCTAAACCTTTTGATGATCTAACAAGTCATATAGTTGATAAATCCAATCTAAAAGTTATAGATCTTGGATGCGGAACGGGTGAACTTACCCAAAAATTACATCAAAAGCTTACCAATCCTTTTATTCTTGGCATTGACAATTCTGCCGAAATGCTGGCAAAAGCTCCAGTACAGGAAAATCTTCAATTTAAAGAAAAAACAATTTTTGAACAGATTGAAGATGAAACCAAATGGGATTTAATTTTCTCAAACGCTGCATTGCAATGGATTGATAATCATAACAAACTTTTTCCAAAAATTATATCCCGCATAAATCCAGGCGGACAACTGGCTGTCCAAATGCCACAACAAAATGAAAACATTTTGAACAAAATACTTTTACAATTGGTTCAAGAAGAACCTTTTGCTTCTTACCTCAAAAATTGGACGCGTCCTTCTCCCGTATTGACTTTAGATGAATATGCTAAAATATTATTTGAAAATGACGGTAAAGATTTAGCGCTTTATGAGAAGGTTTACCCTATAATTTCTAATAAAAAAGACGACTTTTTTAACTTCATTTCAGGATCTGCTCTAACAGTTTATCAAGAAAGATTGGGAGAAAATGAATTTGCATCATTAACAGCCGAATTCAAAAAAAGAATAGATGCGTATTTTCCTGTCGTACCTTCTATCTATGCGTTTAGAAGATTAATTATTTATGCTAAATTTTAATTAATCTATTAGATAAAGCCAATCTTCAATCTTAAACAAAATTATTCAAAACAGAAATTTTATTGTTTTTACATTATTTTTTTTACTAAAATTATAAGATAAATTTTATTATATTTGAGAGAATCATTACAACAGCATTTATAGATAGCAAAATACATTAACAAGTGTTTAATGAGTATGAATTGATTTTTCCTCGTAATTATTTATTCATACTTTCAACAAAACACGCAAAAGGCGCATTTTTATTAACCTACTAATTTTAGATTATGTCCAAATTGCAAGCTTTAAAAAATTTTCGCTTCCCAAATGTTTTCATTCTTATTTTAGTAGTTTTCATTTCGTGTGCATTATTAATCTGCATCAATTTTTTCACTATCAAAATCTTATCAGCCAATAGAGCATATGTAAATGGAGAATCACATTATTCAAAAGGACAAAAAGATGCGTCTAGACATTTAATTACCTATTTATTTACTAAAAACCCCGCACAATGGAAATTGTACCTCGAAGAATTAAAGGTACCTCAAGGAGATGGTATTGCAAGAGTTACACTCTTAAAAGCGGGAGATAATAAAATCGCCAGAAAAGGTTTTTTGACTGGCCGAAATAATGAAAATGATTTAGACGATATTATATGGCTATTTGAGAACTTTAAGAATGTTAGCTTTTTATCTAAAGCCATAAATGAATGGGGACAAGGAGATCAGCTAATTTTTGAATTATTTGTTATTGGCCAGCAAATCAACGCCAAAATCAAACATAATATCTTGACCACTGAGGATCAGAAGAAATATTTAAAAAAAATAAGTTCGATAAGCGATCGATTAACGGTTAATGAACGTAATTTTTCAAACACATTGGGAGAGGGAACTCGAAAAATAAAGGATTTACTAATTATTACAAATATCTTTTTCATTTTGGTTATAATCTGCAGCGTTTGTCTTTATTATTCTATAATGGTCAAAAGATTATTGGTTTCAAAAAAAGAGACCGAAGTAAAAAACGAAAATCTTATAATCGTAAATCAAGAATTGGACCGATTTGTTTATAGTGCATCACACGATTTGAGATCTCCAATTACTTCATTAAAAGGTCTTATCGAAATAACAGCATTAGAAGATGATGTGCAACAGGTTCGAAATTATTTGCAAATGATGCATCAAAGCCTTGCAAGGCAAGATCAGTTTATTAGTGATATTATTGATTACTCCAAAAACAAAAGAAAACAAATAATCATGGAGCCTGTAAACCTGAAAGAACTATGCAATGAAGCCATTCTGCAATTAATGCATATTGAAAATGCAAACAGAATTAAATTCACGCAAGAGCTTTTGGTCGATAATATTGAAAGTGATGGACTTCGTTTAAAAATTATCATCAACAACCTGCTTTCTAATGCTATTAAGTATGCAGATTGCAATAAGCCAGAAATGTTTATTACGATAAAAACCTATTTTAGTGAAGGTCTAAATAAACTTGAAGTGACAGATAATGGAATCGGAATTCATGACGATTACAAATCTAAAATTTTTGATATGTATTTTGGAACAAACAAAAATAAAGGTTCTGGATTAGGCTTATATATTGTGAAAGAAGCCATTGAAAATATTAAAGGCGATATTTCTGTTTTTTCAGAAAATAATGTCGGAAGTAAATTTATAGTAACAATACCAAATTCGTATGCCGTATAAATCTCAATTTATAATTATAGAAGACAATCTGATTGATCAATTTGTCACAAAAAAGCTATTGAAAAAAGGACTGGATATCAATCCTGTTTATATTGCCAACAACGGAAAAGAAGGCATGAACTGGATTCTAAAAAATCAGAATCTAAATCCATTGATTATTCTTTTAGACATTCAAATGCCTATTATGAATGGTTTTGAATTTTTAGAAGAATTTGACAGGCTTCCAAAAGATGTAAAAGAAAAAATCGAAATCTTTGTGCTTTCTTCTACTTTAGATAGTGAAGAAATCAGAAAGGTCAAAGAAAACAAGTACGTAACTGATTTCTGGAACAAACCTTTTAAATTAGAAACACTGAGAAATACTTTTCTTCAGATTTAATTTAAAACACGATTTACTTGAGAAAAGGCTCTTGTATAATATGGTTCTTTTGTAGAAGAAATCATCACACCGCCATGAGTAGATGAATGTACAAATTTAATCTCACCGTCAATATTTTCAACAACCATACCTACATGATTGATATGGCGTCTACCATTGGTTCGAAAGAAAATTAAATCGCCTTTTTGAGCCTCCTCCGAAGCTACTTTTGTTCCTATTCGAGATTGTTCTATTGAGCTTCTCGGCAGTTTAATATCAAAATTGCCAAAAGTGCAAAACATTAATCCTGAACAGTCAAAACCTGCTTTTGTTGTCCCGCCTGATCTATATCTAATACCTATATTCTCAGTTGCGCTAGCTATAAGCTGATCAATTAATTCAGAATTATTTCCTGTTCTGACAAACGCAGAATCTTTTTTTATTTCTGGCGCTGTTCCTGCTATTTCACTAGATGAAGCATCTGTCTGCACAGTAGTTTCTTGCGAAGTTTTTGCAGCCTGAATTGCATCTGCTTTTTCTTTCGGAACACGAATTTTCAACAAATATCCAACAGGTACTTTTCCTTTAATTGACGGATTCTGACGCTCTAATTCTGCGACTGTAATGCCGTATTCTTTAGAAATACCATATTTTGTTTCTTTAGGCCTAACTTCTCTTATAAGCTCTACCTCTGTTGAAACTACTTCTGAATTAACTGGAGCCTCACTTGATGAACTAATATTTGACGCGACGTTATTTGAGGGAATATTTATTTGCTGACCTATTTTTAAGCCTTCGTTTTCCAGAGATGGATTTGCTTTCTTTAAATCATCAACAGAGACATTATATTTTTTAGAAATTCCCCAGAGTGTCTCTTTTGCAGCTACTTCATGAGTGCCGGAAGCAGAAATAGAAGGAGTATCATTTGCCGCAACTTCAACATTTTTTGTTTTTGTCTTTGCAGTGGCTTTATTTTTATTTGGAATTAAAAGAATTGAATTTAGTTTTAATATTTTAGGAGCATTCGGATTTGCATCTGTAATGTCTTTTACCTTTACACCGTATTTCTTAGCAATAACAGAAAGATTATCTCCTTGTGAAATTTTGTGCTTAATAAAATTATCCTGCGCAAAGGCTCCAACACTGAAAAAAAACAATACTATTATTAACCGATAAACCATATTCTATTATTAAGTTTTTACACTTTTTTTATATTATACATTAATCTCAACTCAAAAAAAACAAATATATTGCCTAAAAAGCGAATTTAACTTTTTAAAGTAAAAAAACCTGTATTTTTAACAATTATTTTACCTCAAATTAACAGCCTCGGCATAGAAATTGAGCCAACTTTTTGAAATGCAGTTTTTTACATTTGAGGCAATTTTTTAAAAGTTTTTTTTATGCTAAAACCAAAAGAAATGGCAAAAACAATCCTCTTGTTTTTAGTCTTTATTCCTTTCTTTTCTATTTCGCAGAATATAAATGGCGAAGTAATCTCAAAAAAAGACAGCCTTCCTATTGACAATATTAATGTCTTCGCACTATCAAGCAAAGTGGGAACTACAACAGATCGCAACGGAAAATTCTCTTTAAAGCTGCTTTTCCAATTTAAAGATGATGAAATTTTAGAATTCACTCATATTGGATTTACCACTATAAAAATAAATCTGAAAGATTTAAAAAAATCAAATTTCAGGATTTTTATGACTAATGAAGTAGAAGATTTATCTGAATTGAAGATTACTGCCAATTATCAGCTTAAATTAAAACCAAAGCTAGATTTTAACAAATTAAACCCTTTAAAATATCCAATCTTCTCTTTTGGCTCATTTTTAAATGATGGCAAAATTTATGTCATTGGCGGAAACGGATCGAATGAAGCTGACTCATGGAAGAAAGTTGCTGCAGAAAAACCCGATCCCACTTTAAAAGATTTTCAAAATGAATTAAGCAGAAATTCGACTTTTCTGTTTTATAAAGGAGACTTTTGCACTTATGACATTTCAAATGACAACTGGGAAATTACACCTGTAAAGTTTATTAAAAGAGCACACCACAATATACATTTATATAATAACTCAGTTTACGTTTTAGGCGGGAAAAGAATTTCTGCAAATGGAAAGTTTGAGTATTTACAAGATCAGATCGAAGTGCTAAGCCTTGCCGGCCAAACCATAACAGTTGACAATACAAATCCGCATCAAGCTGCAGATTTCGCTTCTTTTACTTATAAGGACAATATCATTATAATGGGTGGTTCTGAAAAAATGACTGAAAGCGGTAAAAAAACTTTTACCAACAAAACGCACTTATACAACATTACTTCGGGCTATTGGTACGAATTGGACAATATGCCAACAGCAAAAGAAACTACAGGAATTTTAATTGATGACAAAATATATCTTATCGGAGGAAATAACGGCCAACCTCTTTCCAAAATTGAAACTTTTAATTTGATTACTCAAAAATGGGAGACGGAAGGCGAATTATTTTCGGAATTAGAAAGACCTGCAATAGCCTGCCATAATGATGTTGTTTACTTTTTTGAAGACACAAAAATGTACACATATCAATTAAAAACAAGACAACTCAAAGAATACAAAATTGAATTGGGATTAAAGTTTTCTGCTATGTATTTTTACAAAGACAAATTATACATAATTGGAGGTTATACCTATAACGATTATTCTAAAACACCTTCTGCAAACACTTATAGCATTTCAATTGATGAATTCGAAACAACAAAACCAAATCGGATTAAAACTTTGGGATCAAATTCAATTAAAATTAATTAATGAATAATAAAAAAACGCCCAGTAAAAACAGAGCGTTTTTTTGATATAATTGAATACAAATATTAAGCTTTTCCTGCAGCAATCAAATTCAATGCAGAGCCAGCTACAAACCAGCCAATCTGACCTTCGTTGTAAGTATGATTTGCCAAAATAATATCTTTTGTACCATCAGCATGAACAAATTCAAGAGTTAATGGTTTTCCAGGAGCAAATTCTGTTAAATCTAAGAAGTTAATTGTATCATCCTCTTGTATCTTGTCATAATCTGCTTCGTTTGCAAACGTCAATCCTAAAAGGCCTTGTTTTTTAAGGTTAGTTTCGTGAATACGAGCAAATGATTTCACCAATACCGCTTTAACTCCTAAGAAACGAGGCTCCATAGCAGCATGCTCACGAGAAGAACCTTCTCCGTAATTATGATCTCCAACTACGATAGATGGAACTCCAGCAGCTTTGTACGCACGAGCTACCGCAGGAACAGCATCATATTGTCCCGTTAATTGATTTTTTACAGAGTTTGTTTTTTGGTTATATGCATTCACAGCACCAATCAACATATTATTAGAAATATTATCTAAATGTCCACGGAAACGCAACCATGGGCCAGCCATAGAAATATGATCGGTCGTACATTTTCCGAATGCTTTGATTAACAATTTGGCACCTGTAATATTCTTACCATCCCAAGCATCAAAAGGAGCCAATAATTGCAAACGTTCTGAAGTCGGATTAACAACAACTTGAACATTTGATCCATCTTCAGCCGGAGCTTGGAATCCTGGGTCTTCAGCATAGAAACCTTTAGCAGGAAGTTCATCTCCTGTTGGCTCTTCAAGCATTACCTCTTCACCATCTTCGTTAATTAATTTATCAGTTAATGGATTAAACCCTAAATCACCTGCAATAGCTAAAGCAGTCACCAATTCAGGAGAACCTACAAAAGCTAAAGTATTCGGGTTACCATCGGCACGTTTTGAGAAGTTACGGTTAAAAGAGTGCACAATAGTGTTTCTTTCTTCTTTTTCTGCTCCTTCTCTATCCCACATACCAATACATGGTCCGCATGCATTTGCAAATACTGTGGCGTTGATTTTATTAAAAGTATCAATAAATCCGTCTCTTTCTATTGTAGAACGCACTACCTCAGAACCTGGCGTAATAGTAAATTTCGCTTTTGTTTTTAAATTTTTAGCAGCAACTTGTTTTGCTAAAGAAGCAGCACGAGAAATATCTTCGTACGATGAGTTTGTACAAGAACCTATCAGACCATACTGAACTTGTAACGGCCAGTTATTTTTGATTGCTTCTTCTTTCATTTTAGAAATCGGAGTAGCCAAATCTGGCGTAAAAGGACCATTTAAGTGCGGCTCTAATGTAGATAAATTGATTTCAATTACTTGATCAAAATATTGCTCCGGATTAGCATATACTTCTGGATCTCCTGTTAAATAAGAAGCTATTTTATCTGCAGCATCTGCAACATCTGCTCTATTTGTAGAACGTAGGTAACGGCTCATTGAATCATCATAGCCAAAAGTTGAAGTTGTAGCTCCAATTTCAGCCCCCATGTTACAAATAGTTCCTTTACCCGTGCAAGACATTGCTTTCGCACCTTCTCCAAAATATTCTACAATTGCTCCAGTACCTCCTTTTACAGTAAGAATACCAGCAACTTTAAGAATGACATCTTTTGGAGCTGTCCAGCCAGATAATTTACCTGTTAATTTAACTCCAATCAGTTTAGGAAATTTAAGTTCCCAAGCCATTCCAGACATAACATCTACAGCATCTGCTCCACCAACACCAATAGCGACCATTCCTAACCCACCTGCATTTACAGTGTGAGAATCGGTACCAATCATCATTCCGCCTGGGAAAGCATAATTTTCAAGCACTACTTGGTGAATAATTCCAGCTCCTGGCTTCCAGAAACCGATTCCGTATTTATTAGAAACTGACGATAAGAAATCAAAAACCTCATTACTTTGAGTTTTTGCTCTTGCCAAATCGGTTGCAGCATCAACTTTTGCCTGAATCAAGTGGTCACAGTGAACTGTTGTAGGCACTGCCACTTTAGATTTACCCGCATGCATAAACTGCAATAAAGCCATTTGTGCTGTTGCATCTTGACAAGCAACACGGTCTGGTGCAAAGTCAACATAATCAATTCCTCTTCCAAACGCCTTAGTCGGATTTCCATTCCAAAGGTGATTGTATAAAATTTTCTCTGTTAAAGTAAGTGGGCGACCTACAATTTCACGCGCTTTATCAACTCGCGCTGGCATGTTTTCGTACACCTTTTTAATCATTTCGATATCAAAAGCCATAGATTTTTTTGTTTTTATTATTCTTTTTTGAACATGACAAGTTACAAAAAATAGAACAATTATTACTAAAAAAGCCCGAGTTTTACGACTCGGGCTTTTAAAATATCCTAAAAGAATGTCTAGATTACATAACTAACTGTTTGTTAGATGGAGCAAACTTCGTTAAGTTAATACCATCTACTGCGGCAGTGTACTCTTCCATTGTTGGAGTTCTACCTAAAATTGTAGAAAGAACAACAACTGGCGTAGAAGAAAGCAATGATTCTCCTTTTTTACCATCAGCATCTTCTACAACTCTTCCTTGGAATAAACGAGTAGATGTTGCCATTACTGTATCTCCCTTAGCTGCTTTTTCTTGGTTACCCATACAAAGGTTACATCCAGGACGCTCTAAGTACAACATGTTTTCGTATTCTGTACGCGCTGCCGATTTTGGAGCATTATCGTCAAATTCAAAACCTGAATATCTTTGTAAAACTTCCCAGTCACCTTCAGCTTTCAATTCATCAACGATGTTGTAAGTTGGAGGAGCAACTACAAGAGGAGCATTAAATTCTACTTTTCCTTGTTGCGCTTCAACATTTTTCAACATTTGAGCTAAAATTTTCATATCTCCTTTGTGAACCATACAAGAACCAATAAATCCAAGATCTACTTTTTTCTCTCCACCATAGAAAGATAATGGTCTAATAGTATCGTGAGTATAACGTTTAGAAACGTCTTTATTGTTTACATCTGGGTCAGCGATCATTGGCTCAGCAATTTGATCCAAGTCAACTACAACTTCAGCATAATATTTAGCATTTGCATCTGGAGTTAAAGCTGGTTTTTCGCCAGATTTAATTTCTGCAATTCTCTTATCTGCTTTATTGATTAATCCTTGAAGAACTTGTCTTTCGTTGTCCATTCCTTTATCAATCATGATCTGGATTCTGCCTTTAGCAATTTCCAATGATTCGATCAAAGTATCATCTTCAGAAATACAAATAGAAGCTTTTGCTTTCATCTCTGCAGTCCAGTCTGTAAATGTAAACGCTTGGTCAGCTGTAAGGGTTCCGATATGAACCTCGATAATTCTACCTTGGAATACGTTCTCACCATTGAATTTCTTAAGCATTTGAGCTTGTGTAGCGTGAACTACATCACGGAAATCCATGTATTCTTTCATATCTCCAACGAAAGTCACTTTTACAGATTCTGGAATTGGCATAGAAGCTTCTCCAGTAGCAAGAGCAAGAGCAACTGTTCCTGAGTCAGCACCAAAAGCAACACCTTTAGACATTCTTGTATGAGAGTCACCACCAATAATGATAGCCCATTCGTCTACAGTAATATCATTAAGCACTTTATGAATTACATCTGTCATTGAATGATAAACACCTTTCGGGTCACGAGCCGTGATTAGACCGAAGTTGTTCATAAATTTCATCAATTTAGGAATGTTAGCCTGAGCTTTTTTATCCCAAACAGAAGCTGTATGACAACCAGATTGGTAAGCCCCGTCAACAATTGGAGAAATAACTGTAGCAGCCATAGACTCTAACTCTTGAGCAGTCATAAGACCTGTAGTATCCTGAGAACCTACAATGTTTACCTCTACACGAACATCAGATCCAGCATGCAATACTTTTCCTGGTGCAATACCTACAGCATTTTTATTGAAGATTTTTTCTACTGCAGTTAAACCTTGTCCTTCATTAGAAATTTCTTTAGACGGAGCAAATACTGCAGGAGCTTGAATATCTAAAACTTTAGCCGCAAAAGTTTGAAGTTTTTTACCGAACACAATTGCATACGATCCTCCAGCTCTAATGAACTCTTTCTTTTGAGGAGTAAATGATCTTGAAATATCAATTAATTCTTGATCACCATTATAAAGTTTTTTTGTTTGAGTATTGATAGTCAAAACAGTTCCCGTAGCAACAGAATATGCTTGCTCAAGAATTGGCTCATTATTTTCGTTTAATACAGGTTTTCCGTCTGCATCAAGTTTTTTAACCCAGTTTTTAAGGTCAATTCCGATTCCTCCTGTTACATCTACCGTAGTAAGGAAAATTGGAGAAATACCGTTTGTTCCTCCAACAATTGGAGCAATATTTACGAATGGAACGTATGGACTAGCTTGTTTTCCTGTCCAAAGTGCAACGTTGTTTACACCTGACATACGAGAAGAACCAACTCCCATTGTTCCTTTTTCAGCAATTAACATCACGCTTGCATCTGGATGCTTAGCCTGTAAAGCTTGAATTTCTTCTTGCGCTTGAGGCGTAATCATACATTTTCCGTGAAGCTCACGATCTGAACGTGAGTGAGCCTGGTTTCCTGGAGACAATAAATCCGTAGAGATATCACCTTCTCCAGCGATATAAGTAACAACCTTAATTTCTTCAGCCACTTCTGGAAGTTTCGTGAAGAATTCGGCTTTCGCATAGCTTTCTAGAATTTCTTTAGCAATTGCATTATCATTTTTGAAAGCTTCTTTCAAACGATCTGTGTCTGCATCGTAAAGGAAAACTTGAGTTTTAAGAACATCTGCAGCTTGTTTAGCGATTGCATCATCGTTTCCTAAAGCTAAATCCAATAACACTTCAATTGAAGGTCCACCCTTCATATGTGATAATAATTCAAAAGCAAAAACTGGAGTAATTTCTTTAACTACAGATTGACCTAAAATAATTTCTTTTAGGAACTTAGCTTTTTCACCAGCAGCACTTGTAGTACCTGGTAAAGTATTGTAAATAAAAAACTTAAGAGAATCTTCGCGGTATGCGTTATCAACATCTTTAATTTGGGCAATGATTTCGCTTAATAATTCAGCTCCATCGATTGGTTTAGGGTGTAACCCTTGATTTTTTCTTTCTTCAATTTCTTGAAGGTAATCCTGATAAATACTCATAATAAAAGCGGATTTATTTTTTTGAGGCAAATTTAAGCATTAAACCCGATAATTAAAAAAAATATAATAGAACAAGGCTTTTCAAAAATTATTATTGCTAAAAAACGATTTTCACTGCTTGTTTTTGCCAAAAAATCAATTTTTAATTAAAATAATGAATTATTAATATTTAAAAATCTTTTCTTTAACAAAGTCGAAATTCGATGTTATAAAGTAAGTAAGTTTTTACCTCTGTTTTCGCTAAGAATCTTTCTAAATAAAAAATTATAACGTTATAGTTGATCTTTTTGACGTCGTTTAAACGTCATCAATCTATTTTAAATTCCAGACAAAAACAAAAAATCCCGACAATAACTTATCGGGATTTAGTAAATATTTTTCGCAGTAATTACATTAGTTTTTTAATGATTG
Organism: Flavobacterium sp. F52; assembly: GCF_000278705.1. Lineage (NCBI taxonomy): Bacteria > Pseudomonadati > Bacteroidota > Flavobacteriia > Flavobacteriales > Flavobacteriaceae > Flavobacterium > Flavobacterium sp. F52. The sequence goes on from NZ_AKZQ01000030.1 coordinate 43,235, forward strand.
CTTCTTCTGCAATTCCTTCTGCATCGGCCTTATAATTTTTAATAATTCTATGACGAAGAATTCCTGTTGCCACCGCCTGAACATCTTCAATATCTGGTGAAAATTTTCCGTTGAATGCAGCGTGTGCTTTTGCTGCTAAAATTAAATTCTGCGAAGCTCTTGGCCCTGCTCCCCAATCTAAATAATTCTTTACAAAATCATTGGTCAAAGAATTGTCTGGACGAGTTTTGCTTACCAGAGTCACTGCATATTCTATAACGTTGTCTGCGACTGGAATTCTGCGTATTAAATGTTGGAAATCAATAATTTCCTGCGCATTAAATAACGGATTAATTTCTGTTTTAACATCAGAAGTTGTTCGCTTCACTACTTGAACTTCTTCTTCAAAAGTTGGGTATTCTAATTTAATAGCAAACATGAAACGGTCTAACTGAGCTTCCGGCAAAGGATAAGTTCCTTCTTGCTCAATTGGGTTTTGAGTTGCCAAAACAAAATAAGGCAAATCTAATTTATGATGCTGCCCAGCAATAGTTACCGATCTCTCTTGCATCGCTTCTAACAACGCTGCCTGAGTTTTTGGCGGCGTTCTATTGATCTCATCTGCCAAAATAATATTAGAGAAAATTGGCCCTTTAATGAATTTGAAGTTTCTATTTTCATCCAAAATTTCACTTCCTAAAATATCAGAAGGCATCAAATCTGGCGTAAACTGAATTCTTTTAAAATCTAGCCCTAAAGCCTGAGACAAAGTATTTATCATTAAGGTTTTTGCTAAACCAGGAACTCCAATTAAAAGCGCGTGCCCTCCAGAAAATATACAAAGTAAAATTTGATCTACAACGGCGTCCTGCCCTACAATGATTTTCGCTATTTCTTTTTTTAATTCGTTTCTTTTTTGAACTAAATTGTGAATTGCTGTTACGTCAGACATTTATGAATGTATTTAAAATTAAAAAGAGTTAATTCTATGAAATCATAAAACTAACTCTTTTTATTTATTTATTAAAACTTATTTTTTTAACCAATTGTTTGCAAAAGTACAGTCTTTATACTCTCCAATGATTTTGATGTAAGTATCTTTAATTTTAGTATCAAACCATTTTGCAATGGCATTGATCTGCTTTTCTTTAAGTGCTAATTCTTTAATTTTAGTATAATCTTTAGCATAATCAGCAGTGTGTTCGTCAATTCTGTTTGTAACTGTAATTAACTTATACGTTTTTTTACCTTTATCGTCTGTGTTTAAAAGTGGTTGAGAAATTTCATCTCCTTTTAAATTTGAAACTTGACTATACAATTGAGGATCCATTTTTGTCAGCTCAAATCGAGTATCTTGTGTTGTTGGATTTACTAATGTTCCTCCGTTTGCTCTAGTTTCTTTTTCATCCGATTCGGTTCTTGCCGCTTCAGCGAAAGTTATTTCTTTATTGATAATTTTATTTCTAATATTGGTAATTCTTTCTTTTGCTTCTTTTAAGGCAGCTTCTGAAACTGTTGGAGCAATCAAAATATGACGAAGCTCAACTTCTTGCCCTTTAATTTTTTCCACCATTATAATATGAAAACCAAAAGTTGTCTCAAATGGTTGCGAAATTTCTCCCGCCTGCAAACTAAACGCAACATCTTTAAACTCTTTCACAAAAGGTGTTTTTCTTGTCATTTTATAATAACCACCGTTTGGTGATGATCCTGGATCCTGAGAGTACAAAACGGCTTTTGTAGCAAAACTAGAACCTTCAAGAACATCTTTTCTTATAGCGTTTAATCTATCGATTACTTTTTGTTTGTCTTCTTTAGAAATTTTAGGCTCCACAACAATTTGTGCTACTTCCATTTCAGCTCCAAAAGTTGGCAATTCGTCTTTTGGGATTTTCTTAAAGAAATTACGAACTTCCTCTGGAGTAATCTCAACATCTTTAATGATTTTATCTCTCATTTCAGAAGCCAATTTCTGCTCCTTTAAGATATCAGCAAAATAGGTTTTAAATTCTTCTACAGAGCTCTTTTTATAGTATTCAACTACTTTATTAATGTCACCTACTTGCTGCGTCATATAGTTAAGACGCTCTTCCATCATACTTCTAACTTCGGCATCACTCACAATAATACTATCTTGAATGGCTTGGTGAGCGTATAATTTGTCTTCTAAAAGTTTACCAAGCATTTGGCATCTTGTAATATCTTTTATAGATCCGCCTTGAGCAGTAATTTCTAAAAATCCTTTATCAATATCAGAATCTAAAACAATATAATCTCCTACTGTCGCAATAATTCCATCAATTTTCAATTTTCCGCCAGAAGGAGTTTCAGCTGGTTTTTGAGCAACAACATCCGGAATAACTTCTTGCGCTGTAATTATTGGAGTTAAAAAAAGAAAAAAACAAATTGTTAGTGCAAACCTGAAATCAATTGTTTTTAGCTGTAATTTTTTTAATAACATTATTTTAAATTTTATTTGAATGTAAGTCTATATTAGATGTTCCCTCAGAAATTATTGATGTTGATCATTAACATAAATAATTAAAGTATAGTTCTTTCGTAACTTATAACGAACAAAAATAACAATTCAATTACATAATCCAACTATCCGATATACTATTAACAAAAAATTATAGGATAGTTCTACATAGGCATATAGAGATGTACATTTCAATTTTTCTAATTCTATGAAACACAATTTTTTATGATTGCTTTTAAAAATTGAATTTTTATTGATCAATACCCCCCTAAATTGTAGTCCCTAGAAAAAGTTCTCAACACTACAACGTTTTCGTGACAAACAATTTTCTTACAAATTAAAATTAAATCAAAAAAAAATTACTTTAGATGCGTAATTATCATTTTAGGGTATCAAAAAATAGCAATATCTGCTTTTTTAAGCTCAAAATTTGACAATTACAAAACTTACTATTTAACTTAACCACATCTATTATGAAAAAACCTATTTTAAAATTATGCCTTATTACGGCATTTACTGGACTTCTGTATTCGTGTTCACAGAACGAAATGAACGAATCTGACTCAAAAGCTGAGAGTCAGAAATTTAAAATTATTGATGTTACACATCATGACGGAAAACCTTTTAGCACAGGAACTTCCAATTCTTCTTCAACAGGAAAATATGTTGATAATCCAGGTGGAGGTGTTATGATGCAAGCTTTCTACTGGGACGTCCCTTCTGGGGGAACTTGGTGGAATACCGTAAGCAGCAAGGTAACGGCTTGGGGCAATGCCGGAATTGGTTCTATTTGGCTTCCGCCTGCTTCAAAAGCACAAAACGGAGCATTTTCCATGGGATATGATCCAACAGATTACTTTGATTTTGGAGATTACAATCAGAACGGAAGTATCGAAACCAGATTTGGATCAAAAACTGAATTAGTAAATTTAATTACGGCTGCTCACAACGAAAACATCAAAGTTTATGCAGATATCGTTATCAATCATAACAGCGGCGGACAATCTGAAGCAAATCCGTTTACTGGTACAAATACATGGACTAATTTTACTGGAATCGCCTCTGGAAAATTCAAACGAACTTATAATGATTTTTACAAAAACAGCTTCGGAAATAATGACGAAGGTTCCTTTGGTGGATTCCCTGATTTATGCCATGCCGCTCAAAATGTAAAAGACTGGCTGTGGTTAAGAACAGATGGAGTTGGGAAATATTATAAAAACACTATGAAGTTTGACGGCTGGAGATTTGACTATGTAAAAGGATTTGGCCCATGGGTTGTAAATGCTTGGAATGCCAACGTAGGCGGGTTCTCTGTTGGAGAATATTGGGACTCTAATGTAAATACGCTTGAATGGTGGGCTAATAACGCAAACAGTTCTGTTTTTGATTTCGCATGCTACTATAAAATGAACGATGCTTTTGACGGAAACAACCTTGCCCTTTTGAATGATGACATGATGTGGAAACGTAATCCGTACAAAGCAGTAACTTTTGTAACCAATCATGATACCGATGAAATTTGGAGCAAAATGTTAGCTTACTCCTATATATTAACTCACGAAGGATATCCAACCATTTTCTATAGAGATTATGAAGAATGGCTGGACAAAAACAAACTGAATAATCTGATTTGGATTCATAACAATAAAGCAACAGGAACAACTTCTATCTTATATTCTGATAATGACGAATATGTGGCAAGAAGAAACGGGTACAACGGAAATCCAGGATTGGTAGTTTATATCAACAACTCAGATGTTTGGCAAGAAAGATGGATTCAGACGAATTGGGCTAATACTCAAATTAAAGATTTCACAGGAAACTCATCTTGGTATCCGACAACTCAAGCCGATAAATGGGTAAAAATACAATGTCCTCCAAAAGGATATTCAATTTGGTCAATTAATCAGTAATTTAAAATGACTATTTAAGGCTGTTGCAAAACAGCCTTATTTTTTTCTAAAAAAACCTTTTAATAATAAAGACTTCCAAATTTACGAACTGAATATTTTCATAAAGCCGTATTTAATAGTACTTTTGCAACCTATTTATACAAAATATGAGCTTTTTAAAAGAAATACAACGCAGAAGAACATTTGGGATTATCTCGCACCCTGATGCCGGTAAAACAACTTTAACTGAAAAATTACTGTTGTTTGGAGGTGCTATTCAGGAAGCTGGAGCGGTAAAAAACAATAAAATTAAAAAAGGAGCAACGAGTGACTTTATGGAAATCGAGCGTCAGAGAGGCATCTCGGTTTCGACTTCTGTGCTTGCTTTTAATTATAAAGATAAAAAAATCAATATCCTTGATACTCCTGGACACAAGGATTTTGCAGAAGACACCTTTAGAACTTTAACCGCTGTTGATAGTGTAATTGTTGTAATTGACGTTGCAAAAGGGGTTGAGGAGCAAACAGAAAAACTGGTTGCTGTTTGTAGAATGCGTAACATTCCAATGATTGTTTTCATCAATAAATTAGACCGTGAAGGTAAAGATGCTTTCGATCTAATGGATGAGGTTGAACAAAAATTAGGATTGAAAGTAACACCTTTAAGTTTCCCAATCGGAATGGGTTATGATTTCCAAGGAATTTATAATTTATGGGAAGAAAACATTAACCTTTTCAGCGGAGATAGCCGTAAAAATATAGAAGAAACAATTGCTTTTTCTGATGTACAGAACAATCCTGAACTAGATAAAATTGTGGGAGAAAAAGCTGCTAATAAGCTTCGAGAAGAATTAGAACTAATTGACGAGGTTTACCCAAAATTTGAACGCCAAGATTATTTAGATGGAAAAATCCAACCAGTATTCTTTGGTTCTGCTTTGAATAACTTTGGAGTTCGCGAACTATTAGACTGTTTCATTACAATTGCTCCTTCTCCAAGAGCAAAAGATTCTGAAACTCGTACAGTTGAACCTACAGAAGAGAAGATGACTGGATTTGTTTTCAAAATCCACGCTAACATGGATCCAAAACACCGTGACCGTTTAGCATTTATCAAAATCGTTTCTGGAACTTTCGAAAGAAATAAACCTTACTACCACGTTCGCCAAAAGAAAAATCTAAAATTTTCTAGTCCGAATGCATTTTTTGCTGAGAAAAAAGAAATTGTAGATATTTCTTATCCTGGTGATATTGTGGGTTTACACGATACTGGAAACTTTAAAATTGGTGATACTTTAACTGAAGGCGAAATCATGAGTTTTAAAGGTATTCCAAGTTTCTCTCCTGAGCATTTTAGATACATCAATAATGCTGATCCTATGAAAGCGAAACAATTGGAAAAAGGAGTTGACCAATTAATGGATGAAGGAGTTGCTCAGTTGTTTACTTTAGAAATGAACAATCGTAAAGTTATCGGAACGGTTGGAGCGCTTCAATATGAGGTTATTCAATATCGTTTAGAGCATGAATATGGAGCTAAATGTACTTACGAAAACTTCCCAGTGCATAAAGCTTGCTGGGTTAAACCTGATGACGCTAAAAATGAGGAATTTAAAGAGTTTAAACGTATTAAACAAAAATTCTTGGCTCATGATAAATACGGACAATTAGTATTCTTAGCTGATTCTGATTTTACTATTCAAATGACGCAAAGTAAATATCCAACCGTGAAATTATACTTTACCTCTGAGTTTGATTAATTTACTTTAGATTAAAAATATAAGAAAGGCTGTCAATTTATTTAGACAGCCTTTTTCATTTACATTCCCCAATATGTAATTTTGATGATTATTTTGTGTAGTTAATTCCTAATCCGCCCGCGATATAAATTTTGTTAAGCTCATTAGAAGCAATAATTATATTTTTTATCAAAACTTTATTTTTAGCAGACTGTACATCAAAGGCTATTTCTTTTGACAAATAATAATCATTTGCTGTAATTGTTACCATTAGTGTTTTACTATTCTTCAAAACCTTGGCCGCTATAGAAAATTCACCTGTTTTAGGATTTACTTTCACCGGATTTTGAGCACCGTCAACGGCAAGCATCAAATTAGGATAGATTTCTCTATTAAAAGGTTTGTTTGTTTTTGATTCCAACAATTTTCCTTTTATAATTATAGAAATTTCAGCATTTGAAGCGTGATTATAATCTACTTTGCCTACTTTATAAGTATTGTTGGGCTTCAGACAGTTTATTTCTGTTTTAACAGGTTCTTTTTCTTGCGCTGAAACATTTGATGCCAATAATACAGATGCAGCAACTGCAGCATATTTCAAAGTATTGATTTTAGAAGTTTCATTGTATTCAAACTGTTCTTCCAACTGTATTGTTTTCAGCCTTGCACAAATAGATTTATTTTTATTTTCAGTAATGAATTTAGCAACTTCTGAATTCGTTTTCTTGCTCAAATCAATTACATTCTTCATACATGAATTACAAAATGAGCCCTCTGAATTTGGAATCATTTTATCAAAATTTTCAGAACAAGGATTTGCTATTTCTAAGGTGAATTTCTTTTTCATCATGTCTCTTTTTAAGTTAAAATCTTTCACAGACTATTTACTTATATAGAGTACATTTTGCATCGAAAGGTTGGGAAGAATAGAAAAAAAATCAGAATAAAAAAAGCGCTAATATTAAATTAGCGCTTTTTTATAATTTGAATTAAATTAACCTTTACTAAGTCATTATATTTCAAAATTCAATCTTTTTAGGTTATAGAAAGTTAAAACAATATTGATTAGAGAAGAAACTTAGTCGACTAAAATAAATTAAATCCGATGAATTGCACTTTTTATTCATTAACCATAAAAAAAGCCCCTTAAAAAAAGGGGCTTTTAAAATTTATGCTTGTCCAGCTGGACCAAAATTAAGCGGAATTGGTGCTTGTTCCGTTTCTTTGATTTCGCCATGAGCGGCCTCAAATCTGTGGATGTTTTCACCTATAGCTCTCAATAATCTTTTAGCATGTTGTGGTGTCAAGACAATTCTTGACTTTACCTTGGCCTTAGGAATACCTGGCATAATGCTCACAAAATCTAAAACAAACTCAGATGATGAGTGATTAATAATCGCAAGATTAGAATAAATTCCTTCTGCGACAGTTTCGTCTAGCTCAATATTAATTTGCTCTTGTTGTTGTTTCGGATTACTCATAGTTTCCTAATTAATAAATGTATTCTTCTTTATTAGCCATCATTTCATTGTAATCATCTTTAGATCCTACGATTGTGTTATCGTATTCTCTCATACCTGTTCCGGCAGGGATTCTGTGTCCAACGATTACGTTTTCTTTTAATCCTTCTAGATCATCTACTTTACCAGCTACTGCAGCTTCGTTAAGTACTTTCGTTGTCTCCTGGAATGAAGCCGCAGAAATGAATGATTTAGTTTGTAACGAAGCTCTTGTAATACCTTGTAGAACTGGCGTTGCAGTTGCAGTAATTACATCTCTTGCTACAACAAGATTTTTATCTGTACGTTTCAATAATGAATTTTCATCACGTAACTCACGAGGTGTAATGATCTGACCTGGTTTTAATACTGAAGAATCTCCAGCATCTTCAACCACTTTCATACCGTATAATTTATCATTTTGAAGGATAAAGTCTTTAGTGTGGATCAATTGATCTTCTAAGAATAGAGTATCTCCTGGATCTTCAACTTTAACTTTACGCATCATTTGACGAATTACAACCTCGAAGTGTTTGTCATTGATTTTTACCCCTTGTAAACGGTAAACCTCTTGAATTTCATTTACCAAGTACTGTTGAACAGCAGCTGGCCCTTGAATTCTTAAGATATCATCTGGTGTAATTGCACCATCTGACAATGGAACTCCCGCTCTTACGAAGTCATTTTCTTGTACTAAGATTTGGCTTGAAAGTTTCACTAGATACTTTTTAACCTCACCAAATTTAGACTCGATAACAATCTCACGGTTACCTCTCTTAATTTTACCGAATGATACAACACCATCAATTTCAGATACAACTGCTGGGTTTGAAGGGTTACGAGCCTCAAGAAGCTCAGTAATTCTAGGTAAACCTCCCGTGATATCGCCTGCTTTAGAAGAACGACGTGGGATTTTTACTAATACTTTACCTGCTTTAATTTTCTCACCATTTTCAACCATTAAGTGTGCACCTACTGGTAAGTTGTATGAACGAATCAATTCACCTTCTTTACCATAAACTAATAAAGTTGGGATTAATTTTTTGTTTCTAGCCTCAGAAATTACTTTTTCTTGGAAACCAGTCTGCTCATCGATTTCAACCATGTACGATTGTCCTTGTTCTAAATCTTCGTAAGCAATCTTACCCGTAAACTCAGAAACAATTACACCGTTATATGGATCCCATTTACAGATTACAGTTCCTTTAGTAACTACATCTCCATCATTTACAAAAATACTAGATCCGTAAGGAATGTTATGCGTATTTAAAACAATTCCGGTTCCTTCGTCAATTAATTTCAACTCAGTAGAACGTGATACAACGATATCAACTTCGTTACCTTCACTATCTTCTCCTTTAACTGTTTTTAAATCTTCGATTTCAAGTCTACCGTTGAATCTTGTAACAATACTAGACTCTTCAGAGATACCTCCAGCAACCCCTCCAACGTGGAACGTACGAAGTGTCAACTGTGTACCTGGCTCCCCAATAGACTGAGCTGCAATAACTCCGACAGCTTCACCTCTTTGTGTCATCTTACCAGTAGCTAAGTTTCTACCGTAACATTTCGCACAAATACCTTTTAAAGCTTCACAAGTTAATGGAGATCTAACTTCAACTTTCTCAATTGGAGAGGCTTCGATAGTCTTAACAATTGATTCAGTGATTTGCTCTCCAGATCTAACCATGATCTCGTTAGTAAGAGGATTGATAACGTCTTGTAATGCAACACGTCCTAAGATTCTCTCACCTAAAGATTCAACGATTTCCTCATTTTTCTTCAAGGCAGCAACTTCAACACCTCTTAAAGTTCCACAATCCTCGATGTTAACAATAACATCTTGAGAAACGTCATGAAGCCTTCTTGTCAAGTAACCAGCATCGGCTGTTTTAAGAGCCGTATCCGCAAGACCTTTACGAGCACCGTGAGTAGAAATGAAGTACTCAAGAATCGAAAGACCTTCCTTAAAGTTAGAAAGAATTGGGTTTTCAATAATCTCACCACCACCAGCAGTAGATTTTTTAGGCTTAGCCATCAAACCACGCATACCAGTTAACTGACGAATCTGCTCCTTAGAACCCCTCGCCCCAGAGTCAAGCATCATATATACAGAGTTGAAACCTTGCTGGTCTTCTCTAATATTTTTCATTGCTAACTCTGTTAACTGAGCATTTGCTGAAGTCCATACGTCAATAACTTGGTTGTAACGCTCGTTATTTGTGATAAGACCCATGTTATAGTTAGTTGAGATACCTTCAACTTGCTCTCTAGCATCTGCAATTAACTTCGTTTTTTGTTCTGGAATTCTAATATCACCTAAAGAGAATGATAAACCTCCTCTAAATGCGAATTTATACCCCATATCTTTCATATTATCCAAGAAAGCTGCCGTTGTAGGTACATCAGTCACACTTAAAATGTGTCCGATAATATCTCTAAGGTTTTTCTTAGTCAATACGTCATTGATATATCCAGCTGCTTCTGGTACTACTTCGTTAAATAATACACGTCCCGCAGTTGTCTGGATGATTTTGTACACTAACTCTCCGTTCTCATTAAAATCTTTTGCTCTAATTTTCACACGAGCATTCAATTCTAATCTTCCTTCGTTTAATGCAATATTTACTTCTTCAGCAGAATAGAAAGTTAAATCCTGGCCGATAATTTTGTGATCTCCTGTTGAGATACGTTCTTTGGTCATATAGTATAGACCCAAGACCATGTCCTGAGAAGGTACAGTAATTGGAGCACCATTTGCAGGGTTCAAGATATTGTGAGAAGCCAACATTAATAATTGTGCCTCTAAAATAGCCTCTGGTCCTAATGGTAAGTGAACCGCCATCTGGTCACCATCGAAATCGGCGTTGAATGCCGTACATACTAATGGGTGTAACTGGATCGCTTTTCCTTCAATTAATTTTGGTTGGAATGCCTGAATACCAAGTCTGTGCAAAGTAGGAGCACGGTTAAGCAATACTGGGTGTCCTTTAATTACGTTTTCAAGGATATCCCAAACTACAGGCTCTTTTTTGTCAATGATTTTCTTAGCAGATTTTACTGTTTTAACAATACCTCTTTCGATCAATTTACGGATAACGAATGGTTTGTATAACTCAGAAGCCATATCTTTTGGCAATCCGCACTCATATAATTTTAACTCTGGACCAACGACGATTACCGAACGAGCAGAATAATCCACACGTTTTCCTAAAAGGTTTTGACGGAAACGTCCTTGCTTACCTTTTAATGAGTCAGATAATGATTTTAATGGTCTGTTAGATTCTGTTTTAACAGCAGAAGCTTTACGAGTGTTATCGAATAATGAATCTACAGATTCTTGTAACATACGTTTCTCGTTTCTCAAGATAACTTCTGGAGCTTTAATCTCCATTAATCTTTTCAAACGGTTGTTACGGATGATTACACGACGGTATAAGTCGTTCAAATCTGAAGTTGCAAAACGACCTCCATCAAGTGGCACAAGCGGACGTAATTCTGGCGGGATAACTGGAACCACTTTCATAATCATCCATTCTGGACGGTTTTCGCGGTTTTCGTTAGACTCACGGAAAGATTCAACAACTTGTAATCTTTTTAAAGCCTCAGTTTTTCTTTGTTTAGAAGTCTCGTTGTTAGCGCTGTGTCTTAATTCATAAGATAAAGCATCTAAGTCAATACGAGCTAATAAATCCATAATACACTCTGCTCCCATTTTGGCAACAAATTTATTTGGATCTAAATCATCTAAATATTGATTTTCTTGCGGAAGAGTATCTAAAATGTTTAAGTATTCTTCTTCAGTTAAGAAATCTAATCTTTGTAATGATTCTCCATCTGCATTTTTAGCGATACCTGGCTGAATTACTACGTATCTTTCATAGTAAATAATCATATCTAATTTCTTAGATGGAAGACCAAGTATATAACCAATTTTGTTTGGAAGAGAACGGAAGTACCAGATGTGAGCAATTGGCACAACAAGGTTGATGTGTCCTACTCTATCACGACGTACTTTTTTCTCTGTAACTTCAACACCACAACGGTCACAGATGATACCTTTGTAACGAATTCTTTTATACTTACCACAAGCACATTCGAAATCTTTTACTGGTCCGAAGATTCTTTCGCAGAAAAGTCCGTCACGCTCTGGTTTATGAGTTCTATAGTTGATTGTTTCTGGCTTTAAAACCTCTCCTCTTGATTCTTTCAAGATAGATTCTGGTGAAGCCAATCCAATAGAGATTTTGTTAAATCTTTTTACTGGATTCTTATCTTTATTGTTTCTATTATTCATCATAGTTTTTACTATTGATTTACTGCTGTTAAAAATTGATTTTAGATTTTCATAATCTCCATCTTTCAAAAATTCCTTTCAAAAGAGTTAAATCATCGCGCTTACCTCGGTTTACTTCTCTAAACCTCAAACTCTTATTTGAAGTGCTAGTTATAAAATGCCCTGCATTATTATAAAAAATCGGAACGGGTTACGGGTATAAATCTTAAAAACTTTAATATTATTCGTAATGGTCGACAGTCTCAGTTTTCAGTGTTAACTGAATACTGAAACTGTGACTCAAAACTTTTATTATTCTTCCAAACGAAGATCTAATCCTAGACCTTTCAATTCGTGCATTAATACATTGAATGATTCTGGTAAACCTGGTTCTGGCATAGTTTCACCCTTAACGATAGCCTCGTAAGTTTTAGCTCTACCAATAACGTCATCAGACTTAACAGTTAAGATCTCACGTAGTGTACTAGAAGCTCCATAAGCCTCAAGTGCCCAAACCTCCATCTCTCCAAAACGCTGACCTCCAAATTGAGCTTTACCTCCAAGTGGCTGTTGCGTAATCAATGAGTATGGTCCAATAGAACGTGCGTGCATCTTATCATCAACCATGTGTCCTAATTTAAGCATGTAAATTACACCCACAGTCGCTTTTTGTGCAAAACGCTCTCCAGTACCACCATCATATAGGTAAGTATGTCCGAAACGCGGTACTCCAGCTTCATCAGTCAAAGCATTGATTTCGTCAAGAGAAGCTCCGTCGAAGATTGGAGTAGCAAATTTTCTACCCAAGTTCATACCAGCCCATCCTAATACTGTTTCATAAATCTGACCAATGTTCATACGTGAAGGTACCCCAAGTGGATTCAATACGATATCTACTGGTGTTCCATCTTCTAAGAAAGGCATATCTTCATGACGAACGATTCTAGCAACAATACCTTTGTTACCGTGACGACCCGCCATTTTATCACCCACTTTTAACTTACGTTTTTTAGCAATGTAAATCTTAGCTAATTTCAAAATTCCAGATGGTAATTCATCTCCAACTGTAATAGTGAATTTCTCTCTTCTTAAAGCTCCTTGTAAGTCGTTCAGCTTAATTTTATAGTTATGAATCAAATCATTAACCATTTTATTTGTAGCGTCATCAGCAACCCACTGACCTTTGCTTAAGTGAGCAAAATCCTCTACTGCGTAAAGCATTTTTTGAGTATATTTTTTACCTTTTGGTAAAACTTCTTCACCCAAATCATTCATTACACCTTGAGATGTTTTTCCGTTAACGATCAAGAATAATTTCTCTACTAATCTGTCTTTTAATTCAACAAATTTAGTTTCGAATTCCATTTCTAAAGCGCCTAAAGCATCTTTATCTTGAGTACGTTTACGTTTATCTTTTACGGCTCTTGCAAATAATTTTTTGTCAAGAACTACACCATGTAAAGATGGAGAAGCTTTTAATGAAGCATCTTTCACATCACCAGCTTTATCCCCGAAGATTGCACGAAGCAATTTCTCCTCTGGAGTTGGATCTGATTCTCCTTTTGGTGTAATTTTTCCGATCAAAATGTCGCCAGGCTTAACCTCTGCTCCAATTCTGATCATACCGTTTTCATCTAAATCTTTAGTAGCTTCTTCAGAAACGTTAGGAATATCGTTTGTTAACTCTTCATTTCCTAACTTAGTATCTCTAACCTCTAATGAATAATCATCAACGTGAATAGATGTAAAAATATCATCACGAACTACTTTTTCAGAAATTACAATCGCATCCTCGAAGTTGTACCCTTTCCATGGCATGAACGCAACTTTTAAGTTTCTACCTAAAGCTAATTCTCCATTTTGAGTAGCATATCCTTCTGATAATACTTGTCCAGGAACAACTCTGTCACCTCTTCTTACGATTGGCTTCAAGTTGATACTTGTACCTTGGTTGGTTTTTCTGAATTTAATTAAGTTGTACGTTTTCTCATCAGCATCAAAACTTACCATTCTCTCGTCTTCTGTACGATCGTATTTAATAGTAATGATGTTAGCATCTACGTATTCAACAGTACCATGCCCTTCAGCATTGATCAATACTCTTGAATCTGAAGCTACCTGACGCTCTAAACCTGTACCAACAATCGGTGCTTCAGGACGGATCAAAGGAACTGCCTGACGCATCATGTTTGATCCCATCAACGCACGGTTCGCATCATCATGCTCCAAGAATGGAATCAAAGATGCAGAAATCGAAGCGATCTGGTTAGGAGCAACGTCTGTATAATGTACTGAACTTGGTTCAACAACTGGGAAGTCACCCTCTTCACGAGCAATAACATTACTAGCTGTAATTTTACCAGAAGCATCCATTTCAATGTTTGCCTGAGCAATCATTTTTCCTTCTTCTTCTTCAGCACTTAAATAAATTGGTGCGCTTTCTAAATCAACAACACCATCTGTTACTTTACGGTATGGAGTTTCAATGAATCCCATTCCGTTAACTTTTGCATAAACACCAAGAGATGAAATCAAACCAATGTTTGGTCCCTCAGGAGTTTCAATCGGACATAAACGACCATAGTGAGTATAGTGAACGTCACGAACCTCGAAACCAGCTCTTTCTCTCGAAAGTCCACCTGGCCCAAGTGCAGAAAGTCTTCTTTTGTGTGTAATCTCAGCTAATGGATTGGTTTGATCCATAAATTGAGATAACTGGTTAGTACCAAAGAAAGAGTTGATAACTGATGATAATGTTTTAGCATTAATCAAATCAATTGGTGTAAACACCTCGTTATCTCTAACGTTCATTCTCTCACGAATAGTTCTAGCCATACGTGCTAAACCAACACCGAATTGTTGAGACAATTGTTCACCAACTGTTCTAACACGACGGTTTGATAAGTGATCAATATCATCAATCTCTGCTTTAGAGTTTATCAACTCGATCAAATATTTAACGATTGTAATGATATCCTCTTTAGTAAGCACTTGCTTATCCATAGGGATATCTAAATCTAATTTTTTGTTCATTCTGTAACGACCAACTTCACCTAAGTTATAACGTTGATCAGAGAAGAACAATTTATCTATAATACCACGAGCAGTTTCCTCATCAGGCGGTTCAGCGTTACGCAACTGACGATAGATGTGCTCTACAGCTTCTTTTTCAGAGTTAGTTGGATCTTTTTGTAACGTGTTGTGGATAATAGCATAATCTGCTTGATTATTATCCTCTTTGTGTAACAAAATAGATTTTACATTAGAATCGATGATCTCTTCAACATTATCTTTGTCGATAATAGTATCACGATCAAGGATGATTTCGTTACGCTCGATAGAAACTACCTCTCCAGTATCCTCATCTACGAAATCCTCGTGCCATGTGTTCAAAACACGCGCAGCAAGTCTTCTTCCAATATATTTCTTAATTCCTGTTTTAGATACTTTAATTTCTTCAGCTAAATCGAAAATCTCTAAGATATCCTTATCTCTTTCGAAACCGATAGCACGGAATAAAGTCGTTACAGGTAATTTTTTCTTTCTATCGATATACGCGTACATTACGCTGTTAATATCAGTAGAGAATTCTATCCAAGATCCTTTAAAAGGAATTACTCTTGCAGAATAAAGTTTAGTTCCATTTGCGTGGAATGACTGTCCAAAGAAAACCCCTGGAGAACGGTGTAATTGAGACACTACAACACGCTCGGCACCATTAATAACAAAAGTACCACTAGGAGTCATGTAAGGAATTGTTCCAAGATAAACGTCTTGTACAATTGTTTCAAAATCTTCGTGTTCTGGATCTGTACAGTATAGTTTTAACCTAGCTTTTAAAGGCACACTATAAGTAAGACCTCTCTCTATACATTCTTGAATTGTATAACGTGGCGGATCAACAAAATAATCTAGGAATTCCAATACAAAGTTATTTCTTGTATCTGTAATTGGGAAGTTTTCCATGAAGGTATTGTATAACCCTTCGTTGCCTCTTTCGTCAGATTTCGTTTCTAATTGAAAGAAATCTTTAAAAGATTTAACCTGAACATCCAAGAAGTCCGGATAGTCAGGGATATTTTTTGTAGAGGCAAAATTCAATCTTTCAGTCTGATTTGTTATCATCAATGGACAAAATTTTGATTAAAAAAAAAGTAATTTATTTTTGTGTAAATACACACTGTTTAATCTATACTTTCTTATTATAACCAATACATCTTTAAAAATAGGACCGCAAAAATGGGCTCAATTTTCTTTCTTCGTATTGATCAAAAACTTTTTCGTATTTTAAACTATGGGATAATAAAATTTGATAATATTTTATTATACGAAAAATGGTTTAGGCCTTTGAGTGTTAACTCAAGACCTAAACCTAGTTCTTAAACTGAGTTTAATTATTTAAGCTCAACAGTAGCTCCAGCCTCTTCTAAAGATTTTTTAAGACCTTCAGCCTCTTCTTTAGAAACACCTTCTTTAACGTTGCTTGGTGCACCGTCTACTACATCTTTAGCTTCTTTAAGACCTAAACCAGTTAATTCTTTAACTAATTTTACAACAGCTAATTTAGAAGCTCCTGCATCTTTCAATACAACTGTAAATTCAGTTTGTGCTTCTTCAGCAGCACCGTCTCCTCCACCAGCAGCAACTACTACAGCAGCAGCAGCAGGCTCGATTCCGTACTCATCTTTTAATATTGTTGCTAATTCGTTAACTTCTTTAACTGTTAAGTTAACTAATTGTTCTGCGAATTGTTTCAAATCTGCCATTTTTTCTATCGTTTAAAATGATTTGTGTAAAAATATAATTTAATTATTGTGCGCTAATTAAGCAGCAAGGAAGCAAGCCTCCCTACATTTATTACTCTGCTCCTTCTTCGCTTCCAGCGAATTTGTTTTGTAAAGCAGAAATAATTCTTTGAGCTGGAGATTGTAATAATCCAATGATTTCTCCAATAAGCTCTTCCTTAGATTTAATTGTAGCTAATGTATCTAATTGGTTATCCCCAATATATACTTCAGAATTGATGTAAGCTCCCTTTAAAACTGGTTTATCAGATTTCTTACGGAAATCTTTGATAATTTTTCCAGGTGCATTAGCAACATCAGAAATGAAGATAGCACTATTACCTGATAAAACTGTAGGTAAATCACCATAATCATTAGAAGAAGCTTCCATTGCTTTTGCAAGCAAAGTGTTTTTTACAACCTCTAATTTGATACCTGCTTTGAAACAAGCTCTACGTAAGCTTGAAGTTGTCTCTGCGTTTAAACCAGAAATATCAGAAATGTAAATGATATTTGTACCAGCTAACTGCGCAGTTAAATTTTCAATCGCGATTGATTTTTCTTCTCTAGTCATACTAAAAATTTTTAACTACCAATTATACTGCTTTTGGGTCTAATGCGATAGCAGGACTCATTGTGCTTGTAAGGTGAATACCTTTAATGTATGTACCTTTAGCAGCAGTTGGTTTAAGTTTTATTAATGTTTGAATAATTTCGTGTGCGTTCTCAACGATTTGCTCAGCTCCGAAAGAAACTTTACCAATACCAGCGTGAACGATACCAGTTTTATCAACTTTAAAGTCAATTTTACCAGCTTTAACTTCTTGAACAGCTTTAGCAACATCCATAGTTACAGTACCTGTTTTAGGGTTTGGCATTAAACCTCTAGGTCCTAAAATACGACCTAATGGACCTAATTTACCCATAACAGCAGGCATAGTAATGATCACATCAACATCTGTCCAACCGTCTTTAATTTTTTGTAAGTAATCGTCAAGACCAACGTGATCTGCTCCAGCTTCTCTTGCTTCAGCTTCTTTATCTGGAGTAACCAATGCTAATACTTTAACGTCTTTTCCTGTTCCGTGAGGTAAAGTAACTACACCTCTAACCATTTGATTCGCTTTTCTTGGATCAACACCCAAACGAACTGCGATATCAACAGACTCATCAAATTTTGCAGAAGCAACAACTTTAATTAATGCAGCAGCATCTTTTAAAGAGTATAATTTGTTCTTTTCAATTTTTGAAGCAGCCTCTTTTTGCTTTTTTGTTAATTTTGCCATTTCTTTTTCTTAATTAAAAAGGAGCATCTCCTGATACAGTTATACCCATAGATCTAGCTGTTCCAGCAACCATACTCATAGCTTTCTCGATTGTGAAAGCGTTTAAGTCTGGCATTTTGTCTTCAGCAATAGTTCTAATTTGTTCCCAAGTAACGCTAGCTACTTTTTTACGATTAGGCTCACCAGAACCAGATTTTAGCTTCGCAGCTTCCATTAACTGAACTGCTGCTGGAGGAGTCTTAACAACAAAATCAAATGATTTGTCTTTGTACACAGTGATTTGCACTGGACAAATTTTGCCAGGTTTATCTTGAGTTCTAGCATTAAATTGCTTACAAAACTCCATGATATTAACCCCAGCAGCTCCTAAAGCAGGTCCAACCGGTGGCGACGGGTTCGCAGCACCTCCCTTAACTTGTAGTTTAACTACCTTACTAATTTCTTTAGCCATTTTTAAAAAATTTAACACTGCAATCTATGGAAGCGATTACAATGGTTTATTATAGTGTAACAAAAAATTATACTTTTTCTACTTGCATAAAGCTTAATTCTAATGGAGTTTTTCTTCCGAAAATCTTAACCATTACTTCAAGCTTACGCTTCTCTTCATTGATTTTTTCAACAGATCCATTAAATCCGTTGAAAGGCCCATCAATAACCTTAACCGTTTCACCAACACTAAATGGAATAGAACGAGTGTCTGTATTAACAGCCAATTCATCCACTTTACCTAACATACGGTTTACTTCAGAAAGTCTCAAAGGAACTGGTTCTCCACCTTTAGTCTCTCCTAAAAATCCAATAACACTAGTAATTGACTTAATAATATGAGGAATCTCACCAACCAAGTTAGCTTCGATCATAACATATCCAGGAAAATACACTTTATCCTTAGATGATTTTTTCCCATCTTTTACAGTAACTACTTTTTCAGTAGGAACTAAAACCTGAGAAACATAATCCTCCATACCTAATCTCGCAATCTCAGTCTCGATATAAGCTTTCACTTTATTTTCTTGACCACTAACCGCTCTAACTACGTACCATTTTTTCACATTATTATCTGCCATCACAAAAAAATTATCCTTTTAACCAGTTAAAAAATCCAGCCAAAGCTTTTGCAAAAAATTCGTCTACTCCCCAAGTTGCCAAAGCGAATAAAATCGAAAATACAGCCACAACAATTGTCAATTTTTGTACTTCAGCCCAAGCTGGCCAAGTAACATTTGACTTTAACTCTTCGAAAGCCTCTGATAAATAATTAGTAACTTTTGTCATTTGATATATTTTTTATTGCACGGGCGGAGGGATTCGAACCCCCATCAACGGTTTTGGAGACCGCTATTCTACCCTTGAACTACGCCCGTAATTAAAGCCAGTGATTAAAAAATAATCACTGGCTTCTTATTTATTTTAATAGAATTACTCTACGATTTCAGTAACTTGACCAGCACCAACTGTTCTACCACCTTCACGGATAGCGAAACGTAAACCTACGTTCATAGCGATTGGGCTTAATAAAGCAACCTCAATAGTTAAGTTATCACCTGGCATTACCATCTCTACACCTGCTGGTAAAGTAATAACTCCTGTTACGTCAGTTGTACGTACGTAGAACTGTGGACGGTAGTTATTGTGGAATGGAGTGTGACGTCCACCTTCTTCTTTTTTCAAGATATAAACCTCAGCTTTGAATTTAGAGTGTGGTTTTACTGAACCTGGCTTAATGATAACCATACCTCTTTTGATGTCTGATTTATCAATACCTCTTAACAATAAACCTACGTTATCTCCAGCTTCACCTCTATCAAGGATTTTACGGAACATCTCAACTCCTGTAATAGTAGAAGTTAATTTTTCAGCTCCCATACCAATGATTTCAACAGGATCTCCAGTATTAGCAACTCCAGTTTCGATACGACCTGTAGCAACAGTTCCACGACCTGTAATTGTAAATACGTCCTCAACTGGCATCAAGAATGGTTTAGCTACGTCACGTACTGGCTCTTCGATCCAGTTGTCAACAGCCTCCATTAATTCGATAATTTTAGGTACCCAGTTTGGATCATTGTTTAATCCTCCTAAAGCAGAACCTTGAACTACAGGACCATTATCTCCATCATATTCGTAGAAAGATAATAAATCTCTAATTTCCATTTCAACAAGCTCTAACAACTCAGCATCATCAACCATATCCACTTTGTTCATGAAAACAACGATTCTTGGAATACCAACCTGACGTCCTAAAAGGATGTGCTCACGAGTTTGTGGCATTGGACCATCTGTAGCAGCAACTACTAAGATAGCTCCGTCCATTTGAGCAGCTCCAGTAACCATGTTCTTTACGTAATCCGCGTGACCTGGACAGTCAACGTGAGCGTAGTGACGGTTAGCTGTTTCATACTCTACGTGAGATGTATTGATAGTAATACCTCTTTCTTTCTCCTCTGGAGCGTTATCGATTTGATCAAACGATTTTGCTTGACAGTAACCAGCATCTGACAATACTTTTGTAATTGCAGCAGTTAATGTAGTTTTTCCGTGATCTACGTGTCCAATTGTACCTATGTTTAAGTGCGGTTTGGAACGATTAAAATTCTCCTTTGCCATTTTACTTAATTTTTAATCTTAGTTATATATTAATTTTCAATTTCCTACTTACTTGAGCCAATGTCGGGATTTGAACCCGAGACCTCTTCCTTACCAAGGAAGCACTCTACCCCTGAGCTACACCGGCAGAGAGTTCTGATTTTAGATTCCTGAATTTAGATCTTAGATTTTTAAAAATCTAAAACCCAAAACCTTAACCTCTTTTTTTGTGGGGAGAGCAGGATTCGAACCTGCGAAGTTTTCACAGCAGATTTACAGTCTGCCCTCGTTGGCCGCTTGAGTATCTCCCCTAATTTTTAAAATCCAATATTTTAAAGAACCAATCCAAATCGCATTTGAATTTATTGAGCCGATAGAGGGACTCGAACCCACGACCTGCTGATTACAAATCAGCTGCTCTAGCCAGCTGAGCTACATCGGCGAATACATTAAAAAAGTCCGCTATTTCTAACGGACTGCAAATGTAGCTATTTTATCTTTTAATCAAAACATTTTTCGAAAAAAATTTCAATTAAATGTGCGCTCTTATTTTTTCCTTCCTTTTTACAAGCAAACGTTCTAACGACTCTGCAGAAAGCTCAACCGCTTCTTCAAATGTTTTACACTGTTTTTTTACCAAAAAATCATCACCAGGAACATTAATCTTTATCTCCACCACCTTATTCTCTTTATCACTTGTTCTTTCTACTTTTAAAAAAACATCTGATGAAACCACACGATCGTAGTATTTCTCTAGCTTACCCATTCTTTCTTGGATAAAATCGACCAATTTTCTGTCGACAGTAAAATTAACTGCATGAACATCTACCTTCATAATAAAAATTTTAGGATTAACACTTAGAACCGCTATTTACTTCTTGGATGTGCACCTTTATATACTTTTTTAAGCTCCGCAAGACTATTATGAGTATAAACCTGTGTAGATGCCAAACTAGAATGCCCTAGCAATTCTTTAACTGAATTCAAATCTGCCCCATTATTTAAAAGGTGTGTTGCAAAAGTATGGCGTAGCACATGCGGACTTTTTTTTACCTTTTCTGAGACCCTACTAAAGTATGAATTTATTAAACGATAAACAAAAGATTCGCTCAATTTTAACCCTTTTTTAGAAACAAAAAAATAGTCCGAATCAACCAAACTTTCTAAACCATCTCTTTCCCTTATATACGAATCAATTTGACCGCCAATAATCGGCAAAATAGGAATAATGCGTTCTTTATTTCTTTTCCCTAAAACTTTAATTGTATTACTTGAACGATCAACATTTCTAACCATTAAATGAATCAATTCAGCACGACGCATTCCTGTAACATAGAACATCTCTACAATAAGCCTATCCCGAATCTCTTCAAAACCGACAGGAGCTTCCATTACATCCAGCAAATCCTTTAATTCTTTTTCCGAAAAAGGAATCTGAACTACTTTTGGAGTTTTCAAAGACTTATGCTTCAGCATCGGATTAACCTCAATCTGCTTTGACTTTAAAAGAAACTTATAAAAAGCCTTCAAGGAAGCCATTTTTCTATTTATAGAAACGTTTGAAATATTTTGATCCACTAAAAAAACGATCCAGCTCCTCACCTGACTATAGTTTACCAAATCAATACTTTCCTGCCCAAAAGATTCTTTTACAAAAGACTCAAAAGAAACTATATCATTCAAATAAGCACCAACAGT
Source organism: Flavobacterium sp. F52 (assembly GCF_000278705.1). Classification (NCBI taxonomy): domain Bacteria; kingdom Pseudomonadati; phylum Bacteroidota; class Flavobacteriia; order Flavobacteriales; family Flavobacteriaceae; genus Flavobacterium; species Flavobacterium sp. F52. The sequence goes on from NZ_AKZQ01000030.1 coordinate 65,459, forward strand.
ATGCGGAGAATATTTTTTTTCCAACAAAAGATAATCCGAAAAAGCCTCTTTATTTGTTTTCATAAAATCTAAAATTTAAGCATAAAAAAACCGTTAGCATCAAAATTAAAACATTTTGACCACTAACGGTAATTATTTTCGAAAAGCTGATATTAACTTTCTAAACTGTCTTTCAAGCTTTGAATGTAAGCCGCTTTTTGGATTTGAGCTCTTTTGATAACAGAAGGCTTAATAAAAGCAGTACGTGCTCTTAATTGACGAACAGTTCCTGTTTTATCAAATTTTCTTTTATAGCGCTTTAATGCTCTATCGATATTTTCTCCGTCTTTAATTGGTATAATTAACATAATATAGACACCTCCTTTCGTTAAGGCTGCAAATGTATGTATTAATTATTAATTATGAATTATAAATTTTGAATTATTTTCAAAAATTTCTTATTTTGTGTATGCGTGAGGGATTGCAATGGAAATCCTTTTTGTTTTTTCTTTAAAAACAAAAAGATTGGAATGAAAAGCCCGACCCTAAAAACAAAAGCCTCTCTGCGCTTGCAAAATGGCTTTTGTTTTTAGGGGCACGCCCAAAATAAGCTACTATTTTAATAAGTTTCTAGAAATAACGAGCTTTTGGATTTCTGTTGTTCCCTCTCCTATAGTACATAATTTAGAATCTCTATAGAATTTTTCTACTGGAAAATCTTTAGTGTAGCCATAACCGCCATGAATCTGAACGGCTTCATTTGCAATTTTAACACATGCTTCTGATGCATACATTTTTGCCATTGCCCCTAATGTTGTTACAGGTTTATGTTGTTGCTTTAAATAGGCCGCTTTATGCAAAAGCAATTCTGACGCTTCAATTTCTGTTGCCATATCTGCTAACTTAAAGGAGATTCCCTGAAAATTGCTGATTGGCTGTCCAAATTGATGTCTTTCTTTTGAATATTTCAATGCCGCTTCATACGCCCCTTTTGCAATTCCTAAAGACAGTGCTCCAATAGAAATTCTTCCTCCGTCAAGAATTTTCATAGCCTGCACGAAACCTTGTCCGACTTCCCCCAACCTATTTGCATCAGGAACAAGACAGCCATCAAAAACCAATTCAGCCGTTTCACTTGCTCTCATTCCTAATTTATTTTCTTTTTTACCAGACGAAAACCCTTTCATGCCTTTTTCAAAGACAAAAGCCGTCATTCCTTTAGAATCGCCTTTTTCTCCGGTACGAACAATCACAACGGCAATGTCTCCAGATATACCATGCGTAATAAAGTTTTTCGCACCATTGACAATCCAATGATCGCCATCTTTTACAGCGGTTGTACTCATTCCTCCAGCATCAGAACCTGTGTTATGCTCTGTCAATCCCCATGCTCCTATATATTCTGCTGTAGCCAATTTTGGCAACCATTTTTTCTTTTGCTCTTCGTTTCCGAAAGTTAAGATATGATTCGTACATAAAGAATTATGCGCCGCAACAGACAATCCAATTGAAGGGTCTACTTTTGAAATTTCTTCAATTACTGTGACATATTCATGATAACCCAAACCTGATCCTCCGTATTCTTCAGGAACCAAAACTCCCATGAAGCCCATTTCTCCAAGTTTTTTAAATAAAGGAATCGGGAAAATTTGTTCTTCGTCCCATTCCATTATATAAGGTCTAATATTTTTTTCTGCAAAGTCTTTTATAGACTGTGCAATCATTATCTGCGTTTCGTTGTAATCAAAGTTCATGAGTTAGTTTCTTTTAGAACTCCAAATATAAACTAATTATTTTTGCTTTTTCAACAGGAAAATCTTTAATTTTTGCTAAATCCTCAATATTATTAAAATTTCCATTCATGCTTCTATACGTTACGATTTGCTTTGCGAGTCCATATTTAAAATATGAAAATTGAGATAATTCTTTTAATGATGCCTCGTTTACGTTTATTTTCTTCAAAGTTGGCGGAATCACAACCTTAAAATGGCTATTCAACTCATTTATAACTTCAGGCGAAAGTCCCCAAATATCTTTCATCTGATCCATAGAAACAAAGGAGCCTAGAATTTCTTTTTGCTTAAGTATTCTGGACGACAACCCTTCTCCTATTCCATAAATTTTCATTAAATCTTCCTGAGTAGCCTGATTAATATCTAAAATTGCAATCTTTTCTTTTTTGGGAAAACTTTTTATACTGAAATCTTTTTTCTCACTACTATAAATAGGTTTATTCTGTTTCCAATCTGGAAATTTAAACAAAGGAGAAATTTTATTTAACAGAGAATCTGAAATCCCAGTAACTTTTTGAAACTCTTCTGCAGAATTTACATATTTATTCTCCTTTCTAAATGCCACTAAACGATCAATTTCTTCAACCGACATCCCTAGTTTATATCCTTTATAATCAGAAATAAAATTAGGATTAAAAAGATAATTAGCTGGTTTTGCATTTTTATCTATCAATTTCTTCTGATCAATTTCTGATTGAAGTGCAAGCCACTGTTCTTTTTCTGCATTCTCAATTTCTAAAATATTAAAATCAGATAATAAATAAAACATCTGCAATCCTATCATAATAAGAAAGAGAATAAAAATACCAATGCGTTGCTGTTTTGTAAAATAAAAATACTTGTTTAGAGGTTTAAAATTCATATTTAAAAATACTTTTGAAGAATAAATTAAGAAAAATCCTTCAAATTTATTAAGAAAATTAGTAAGAAAAGTAGTTTTCAAAAAATTATCGAATCTTTTATAAAAGGCCAATTAATTTAATGAATGTCAATACTTAAAGAATCTTTCTTACGACAACTGTAAAAAAAACAAAGATTTTATAACTTAAAACATGATAATTGTTTTTATTTTTTACAAAAAACAATACATTTGGCACTTAATAACAAATAAACCAATAAAATAATATGTCAATTTGGAGAGTTAAACCTATATCAGCCTTTGAGGCCGATATGAAAAAAAGTGATTTAAAAAGAGTCCTAGGAAAATGGAGTCTTACTGCGATTGGTGTTGGTGCCATTATCGGCGGTGGAATTTTTGTACTTACAGGTACTGGGGCTTATTATCATGCCGGTCCAGCATTAGCAATTTCGTTTATCATCGCAGGTATTGCGTGTGTTTTTGCGGCTCTTTGCTATTCTGAATTTGCTTCTATTTTACCTGTTGAAGGATCTGCTTATGCGTATGCTTATGGTACTATAGGAGAAATTTTTGCCTGGATAATTGGGTGGGGATTAATTCTCGAATATGCAATGGGGTCTATGACCGTAGCAGTTTCCTGGTCTGGATACTTTAATAAATTACTGAAATTATTTCATATAAAACTCCCTGAATGGCTTACAACAGATCCTGCGAGTTATACTGGCGAAGGTTTCTCAATGAATCTTCCTGCTTTCTTAATCGTTATCTTAGTTATCTCATTACTTATTAAAGGAACAAAAAGTGCCGCAAAAGCAAACAATGCTATTGTTATCCTTAAAGTTTCTGCAGTAATCTTTGTAATTGTTGCTGGTCTTTTCTTCATCAATACTGCAAACTGGAGCCCATTTATTCCTGAAGCAACTCAGATCGTTGAAAAAGAAACTACGCACAATGCTTACGGAATTGGAGGTATCATTTCTGGAGCCGCTGCAATTTTCTTTGCTTATGTTGGTTTTGATGCCGTTTCTACACAAGCTGGAGAAGCTATCAATCCTAAAAAAGACGTTCCGTTTGCAATTATTGCTTCATTATTGATTTGTACAACTTTATATATTCTTGTTTCTTTAGTATTAACAGGAATGATGAACTACCAAGATTTTAACCCGCTAGGAAAATATCCTGAAGCTATTAAAGCTCCTGTTGCTTATGCTTTTGATATCGCTGGACAGGGTTGGGCTGGCTTTATTATTACTGTTGCCGCTACTATTGGTTTAGTTTCGGTATTAATGGTAATGATTATGGGCCAATCTAGAATTTTCTTAGGAATGTCTAAAGACGGTTTAATTCCACAAGTTTTCTCTAAAGTAAACCCTATTTCTGGAACTCCAAAAACAAACTTAATGATTCTTGGAGCTGTTATTGCAACTGTTGCTGCTTTTACTCCAATCAATAAATTAGCTGATATGACAAGTTTTGGTACTTTATTCGCCTTTACAATGGTTTGTATCGCTGTTTGGATTTTAAGAGTAAAACAACCTGGATTAAACAGGACTTTTAGAGTTCCTGCTTTACCAGTTATTGCGGTATTAGGAATTGCAATTAATAGCTACTTAATTTTCAATTTGAGTAAAGATGCTCAATTATTATCTCTTGGATGGCTTGTCCTTGGAATAGTTGTATATTTTGGATACAGCAAAAAGAGATCAAGACTTAACGATGGTACTGAAGAATAATAAAATATCACTTCATAAAAAAGCTCCAAATTAAATTTGGAGCTTTTTTTATAAATCAAATACTGATGTTCTTTTTGAACGGATTAAATCTTTCAGTCTAATCCAGAAAGCAAGAGTTAAATAGACTCCAAAGCCCAAACCAGCTGTAACAAAAGAAATGTAGATAAAAAACAGCCTTACACTTGTTACGCGCATTCCGAGTTTATCTGCTAATCTTGAAGAAACATGAAAACCATATTTTTCAAAAAAGAATTTAAGTTTTAAAATTGCTGACATCTCTTTTAGATTTATGACTTTAGATTTTAGATTCTGATTGTTCGCGATTACAAAAGTACAAATTATCTAATTATTTTTGAGTAGTTCTAATCCGATAGCACATTTTAAGCATGCTTTACGCTCACAGTATTCATTTTTAAGTTCGAGCAAGGCTTGACTTTCAAATGCGGATTGAGACTTTATTCCAAACGAATTAAACTTGTCAATAATCGCGTTTTTCTCTGAGTCAACTTCATTTATAAAATCAATCAAATCTTCGGCAATTGATTCGCTCCTTATATTAGAATAAGCAAATTGAAGCGGGATTATAGTATTAATTACCACTAAATCTATAAATGGCTTAGAAAGCATTTTAGATTTATTTGGACTTTCTTTATCAAATTGATAATGGTTTTGCCAATATGAACTTGCAGAAATATTCAGCAAACGATACACTTCGCCAATAGATTTCAAATCAATTATTTTTGAAAATAAGTTTTGATGTCTATGATATAAAGATGCTAACTGAGAAAGTCTAATAGTAGGGAAATTATCTGGACGAAGCTTAAAAAATTGAAGAGGATCTGCATAAATCTTTTCAATTTGATATTTATGCAATAAATAGAAGTAGCGAAACTTTAAATCTTTATAATAAACATCTTCTTTCTCTGTTTCCAATAATCCTGAAGTTCCAAAAAGAAGCGCTTCCAGATTTTCGACTTCAAAACTTTCTTTTCTAATTACTGAAAAAGGAATTGTTTTTGCTATCTGCAAAAAGGAATTTCCGTTGGTATTTAAACCAAAATTTTTCGCTAGAAGACAAAACAAGACAGCTTCCCAATCTTGATTCGTTTCTTCTAATAATTGATTTATAAACTTTGATTTTCGCTCTAAACGTTCAAAAAATAATCTTTCCTGCCAATTCTTAAACACAAACCTGTCAATTTCTTTTAATTGCCTTTCACAAGAAATCCATGTTTTTGGAGAAACCAAAGCATTATAATTATCAATAATTTCTTTTGAAACATAATCTTTAAGCACTAGAACGGGTATCTCTGTATTGTCTTCTCTAAAGATGGCCGTGTCATTTTCCCACACAACATGAAGAATCACATTTTTATAAGCGGCATCTTTTTCATGATTATGCAAATACCAGTCTGAAGATTTTAAATGAATCTCTACATTACCAGCCCACTTCTGATTTCCGATTTCTATATGAGCATTAAAAAAATCAGGCCCAGCAAGCTCCAAATAATCGCCTGTTTTAATGATGGTTATTTCTTCTCCTTGAACAGATTTTAAATTCAAGCCATCAAACTTCTTGAATTTCCAGAGATAATGAAGGAAGTCTTCTTTCATTTTAGATTTTTATAGTGTAATTACAAAATCTAAAAGTAATTAAATTTTAATACTATTCTTACAAATATTTGAATTATTTAGCGAAGCATATATAATTTAGCACAGGCTCTTGCATCTGACAATGCCTCATGGTGATTGAGATGAATATTCATTTCGCGGCAGCAATCACTCAATTTGGTTGGCTTTATTCCTTTTGCTTTGTAGATTTTAACCGTGCATTCCCATTTTGCAGCAATGTTTAAATCATCATAATTTAGGCCATGAAGCAACATGGTTTTTATTAAAACATTCCGGTCAAAACTTTCATTGTGTGCTACTACAACTCTGTTTTTTAACCTCTTTTCAATTTCAGGATAGATTTGGAAGAAAGATTTTGCATTAATGGTATCTTTCGGGTAAATTCCGTGAACACGAATTGTAAAAGGATTGTATTCGTTGTTTGGCGGTTTAATTAATGATACATACTCGTCTACAATAACTCCATTTTCGACCGTAACAATTCCCACCGAACACGGATGATAGCCAGTTGCCGTTTCAAAATCAATAGCAGTAAAAGTCATATTCTCTTTTTAAAATACAAATCCATAAACCTTATCGAAAAACAATTCGGTTTATGGATTATTAATTATTTATAAAAGGCTTATTTTATTGAGCCAATTATATCATATTTAGTGATAATGTGATGATGTCCGTTTCCTAAATCTACTAAAACAGCATCATTTTCTTTTGTAAAAAGTTTTGAAACTTCTTCGATCGGAGTTCCTAATTTTACAATCGGAAAAGGTTTGCCCATTACTTCTTTTATTGGCTTTTCGGCAACATTTTTATCAGCAACATAGCTTCTAAATAAATCAGTTTCATCTACAGAACCAACAAAGCCGTTAATATCAACAACCGGAATCTGCGAAATTTTGTATTTACGCATACGCTCAATTGCATGCGAAACTAATTCTTCAGTACGTACTACAATCAGCTCCTTATCAATATGATCTTTAATAACGTCTTCTGCTTTTGTTACATTTTCTTCTAAGAATCCTCGCTCACGCATCCAATCATCGTTGAACATTTTACCTACATATCGGCTTCCAGAATCGTGAAATAACACTACTACTACATCATCTGGTTTAAAATGCTCTTTCAACTGCAATAAACCTTTTATACAGGCTCCTGCAGAATTTCCAACAAAAATACCTTCTTCAAGAGCAATTTTTCTAGTATAGACTGCAGCATCTTTGTCGGTCACTTTTGTAAAACCATCAATTAGAGAAAAATCAACATTTTTAGGCAAAATATCTTCTCCAATACCTTCTGTTATATAAGAGTAAATTTCATTTTCATCAAAGATTCCTGTTTCGTGGTATTTTTTAAAGACAGAACCATATGTATCAATTCCCCAGATTTTGATGTTCGGGTTTTTCTCTTTAAGGTATTTTCCAACCCCAGAAATAGTCCCGCCTGTTCCAACTCCCACAACAAAATGCGTGATTTTCCCATCTGTCTGTTTCCAGATTTCAGGTCCAGTCTGTTCATAATGCGCCAGCGAATTTGACATATTATCATACTGATTTACATACCAAGAATTTGGGGTTTCTTCTGCTAAACGCTTTGAAACCGAATAGTAAGAACGCGGATCTGTAGGCTCAACATCAGTAGGGCAAACGACAACTTTTGCTCCAACGGCACGAAGAATATCCATTTTTTCTTTAGACTGTTTGTCTGAGATCACACAAATTAATTTGTATCCTTTTACAATTGCAACAAGTGCAAGTCCCATTCCTGTATTTCCGGAAGTTCCTTCAATGATAGTTCCCCCAGGTTTTAGTCGGCCATCTGCCTCAGCATCTTCAATCATTTTTACAGCCATTCTGTCTTTTACAGAATTACCAGGATTAAAGGTTTCGACTTTTGCCAATACTAACGCATCAATTTCAGCAACAATTTTGTTGAGTTTTACCAATGGTGTATTACCAATTGTTTCTAAAATGTTATTTGAAAAGTCCATTTTTATTTAAGTTTATTAGTGGTTCTAAATAAAAAGTAAGCCAGTTTTTATTGGAAGAAGTTCCAAACCAGACCAAAACGCAATGCAAAATCACGATACGGATTATGAGGCGCTGCATAATAGTTGCTTTGCGTAAATAAAGCATTAAAATGTTCCGCTTTTAAATAAAAACGGGTCTGGCGTATTCTGGCATTCACAAAGAAATCGAATGTTGCAAAACCACCGATTTTTTTATCCTGTTGCACAAAAAATTCTGCAATAACAGGGTTATAATCATCTCCATAGTATTTAGTCATATAATTAAATACAAGCCCTGTTTGCATGAACAATGCTTTTTTAAAGAAATGATTCGAATAATAGAATGTATTTCTAGTTACAAAATCAGGCACATTTAAAACTAAATCTGACTGATCTACTTTCTGATACAAAAGTGTATTATCTAGCGCAAAAGGACCAAATTTAAACTCCCGGCTTGCTTTTATTTCTAAATAATTAATCACATTTCCGTATTGCATTGGTTTCACAATCTGTTGACTTGCCGCTTTTTCTGCATCTGTAGCCATATCAGTAAAATACAAATGATCTTTCAGCACTGTATACTGAACTTGTCCTGTCAACCAAGGAGTTGTAATCTCTGCGCTTAAGGAATTAATTTTTTCGTTTTTAAAATTATTCGACCAATTGTACGAAATCCAACTGCTTTGGTACAAATTATAATTGTTGTTTGGCAATTTATTAATGTTGCGATATCTGAAATCAAATTTGATTTTTTCGCTCATATCATATCGCAGTTTAGCATCCAAATCTGAAAGCGATTCGTTGGTTATTGATCTTGAATATAAAAATCTACCATTCCATTTGTTTTTCTGATATTCATATTGAGCACCAAAATTGTTAAACTGCAAAAACAAATTATCTGGAACTGCATTTCCGTCAGCATCAACAATAATTCGGTTATATTTATAATTCGATCTATAGTCGTCGATAAAGAATATAAATTTTCCTAAAAGCGAATTCTCGTAAGCCGCTCCCACTTTGTTATACAACCTTTCATATTTAGTCTGATCGTTAATATTACTTGCCGCATACGAGTCTCCAAATCGCTGTATACGCGTAGTTGATCCATCATTAGCAGTTAAAATCGACATTACAGTTGGCTGTTTATATTCATAAGCTTTATATTCATAATTAAACTGATGCGTTATATATAAATTATTACTCCCATCAGTTGGATTTACTCTAAAAGCATGATCAAAAAATAATCTTCTTCCTTTTAAAAAGGATTCTGCGTCGGTTAAATAAACCTGTAATCTTTGTCGATTTTTATAATCTTGATTATCACTTTCAAAATCAGCATCGTTTGTAATACCGCCATTTTCCTCATTCAATATATCCTGATTCGTGAAGTGCGCGTTTATTGCATAACGCTTATTGGTTGTAGCATAACTAGTTGTAATTCTCAGATTTCCGGCACTAACTAATTGATTATTATAATCTCCCTCAGATCTTAGACCTTTATAAGCAATAGAAAAATTAAGATTTTTAGAAGCATTTAATGTGATAAAAGAATCCACATTCTGTCCTTTTTTTATTGTTGTATTAAAAAACAATTCTGTAAAAGGAGTTGCAACAGAATAATATCTAATTTGATCTGCTTGCATATAAAGAGAATGTTTTCCGCTAAAACCAATTTCTGGATAAGGAGAAAAACTCGTCAAGCTATATTGCAGCATATTTAGTGGCTGTCCAATATTAGACAGCTCCTGGAGTCCGAAAAGATCTTTTCTAAGATGATTCTGTCTATAAGCACTTTTAATAGTTAGCGAAGTATCTGCATAAATTGTATCATGTTCTAAAGTCACAATTTTATACTGATCTATCGTTGCTATTTTTTGTTTTTTCTTTTTTACGGAATCAGTAATACTTGAATATTCCGTATTCATATCTAAATTATTTTTAGGAGCAGTTTTTTTTTCTTGCGAAAACAATAAAGTTGGTACAACTAATAGATATAGAAAAATGAATATTCTCATTTGATGGCTTTATATAAATTTATTTTTTCAAAATTTTGCTAAGCAAAGGTAAATTATAAAAACAAATAAATAAAAAAACACTTCATTTTATACAATTGCCTTGGCTGACAGTACGAAAACGAATATTTTTGCTGAAAATTTCATTTCATTTGTTATTTAAACCCTAAAAAATGCTCGAAAAAAATTTCTCAGGATTTGTTTTAGAAACTGGAACTGATGAAGCCGGCAGAGGATGTTTAGCCGGGCCGGTTACTGCCGCAGCTATAATTTTACCCGAACATTTTGAGAACAAAATTCTGAATGACAGTAAGCAATTGTCTGAAAAAACGAGAGCCTTATTAAGGCCAATTCTCGAAAAAGAAGCTGTATGTTTTTCTGTAACACATTTGTTTCCAGATGAAATTGACGAAATAAACATTCTAAATGCTTCGATGAAAGGAATGCAGGAATGCATTTTGAAACTAAAACATGTTCCTGAATATATTATAGTTGACGGAAATCGTTCCTTGAATGCTAAACTCGGACTTAAAAACACTTTTGGAAGGCAGTTTTCTAAAGATGAAATTGCTCTTTTAAAATCGATTCCGAACCAAAGCATTATAAAAGGCGACGGCAAATATCTTAGCATTGCAGCGGCATCTGTTTTAGCAAAAACCTATCGCGATGAATATATGGACAAAATTCACGAAGAATTTCCGATGTACAATTGGAAACAAAACAAAGGATATCCAACTAAAGAACATCGCGAAGCTATTAAGGAATTTGGAACTACAAAATATCATAGAATGAGTTTTAGACTTTTGCCAGAGCAGTTAGAACTTGATTTTTTTGAATAAAAAAAAAGACCTAAAAAGGTCGTTTTTTTTATTTTTTGCTTTTTAAGAATTCTGCAAACTGTTTTGTATCATAATAAAAAGATCTCACAGCTGTAATTTTTCCGTCCTTCAGATCGATATGTTCTGAAATTGGAACCGACATGGTTTTGCCTGATTTTTTTGATTTACAGCTCATTGTAAAATAAATGATCACTTCATTTTTAGAAGCATCACTAAAATAGGTTGGTTCTTTTTCTATTTGCAAATCAAAAAACTCTGTTGATTTTGTAAACATTTTTGTCCATTCGCTAAAACCTGTATAAGTTCCTCCATACGGTAATCCAACAGCTTGATTGTAAACTGCACCGTCTGCAACTACAGTAGCCACAGCATCAAAATCTCTTGTTTTAAAAAGGCTTTCGTAATATTTAGCTGCTACTTTCAAATTATCAGCTTCCAGATTTTTCAGAATATCAGCCTCAGACAAAGTCGCTCCTTTATCCCAGAAACCAATAATTTTGCTCACTTGTCCTTTATCGTTTAAACGTGCAAAATCACGTCCTGCCATTATTAGGTTGTTTTTGGAATCCAAAACTTTCCATTCCCACGTTACATAATTATCTTTTACAATTTTGGATCCTGATGTTAATATCGCATCTGGATTTTTCTTGTAAAATTCGTTGATTACATTATTAAATGCCGTAATTCCTTTTATAGAAGCCGAAGGATCTTCAAAAGTACTGTCTTCTAACCAAATAGATTTAATCATCTTTAATCTGGTATCGCTGTTTTTTTCCTGCCACACTTTTTCATAAACTGCAACTGGATATAATTTATCTTTCTTTTGGGCAAAAAGACCGTTAAGCGCAAAAACGAAACAGAATAAGTAGATTTTTCTCATAAGCAATTGGAAATAAAATGAAATTTTAATTTAATAGTATAAAATCAAATTTAGCATAAATAGCTAAGAGAATTACAAGGAGTTTAGAATTTGCCATCCCTTCAAAATCTTAACTTTTGAGAAATGGTTTTTCTGTTTTTTGAATATAAATTTAAGAAAAAAAACGCTTTATATTTAAAAATAAGGTGCTGTTTTGGATTTTAAAAACAATGTAACTATGCATTTATTCCAAGAAAAATTGAATTTGCATTTAACAACACTCATATTTAAAGGCTATTTATTTTACGGAATGCAAATCGAGGAGCTATTCTAAAAAGAAAATAAAGCAGTTTTACTTTTGCAATTCTTATTTCAGTCTGATTTTGAGATATACTTTCAAGCATTTCTGAGACTGCATCTTGAGGTGAAATTGCAATTTTAGAAACATTTCCTTTGTGCCAAGGAGTATCTACTACTGGAAATAACACTTCTATAACCTTGATTTTTTCTTTTTTCAACTGTTCTCTTAAAACTTGAGTAAAAGAATGCAGACCCGATTTTGTGGCATTATAAAACGGGTAAATTGTTCTTGGAACATAAACCAATCCTGTGGTAATATTTATGATTTTAGGATTTTGATTTTGGATTAAAATCGGATACAAAAGCTTGATTAAACGAATTGGTGCATTTAGATTAACCGAGAATTCTTCATTCATTTTTTCTAACAAAAATCGGTCTTCTACAAAATGAGCTTTATTGGCAATAGCAGCATTATTAATTAAAACATTGACCTTAGGATAATTAATTCGAAGCCATTCTGCAAAATCTTCGCATTCTAATTCCCGAGCAATGTCACACTTGTAAATGACTAAATTGGGCAATCGCTTTTTGGCCTCTTCAAGCTTTTCCAAAGAACGTGAACAAGTTATCACGTTATTGCCCTTTTCTATAAACTGTCGGCACATTTCAAATCCTAAACCGGAGCTTCCTCCTGTAATAACAATAGTATTATTTGAGATTTCCATAATTTCATTTTTTAAATTAGAAATCAAAAATAGTTCTCCTTCTATGGAGTTACATTGACCTATGTTAAGTCTTAATTTTTCTCTTTAGTCTGCTGAAAGATTCTGGCTGAATACCTAAATAAGAAGCTATAATTTGCTGAGAAATACGATTTTCGATATCAGGAAATTCAGCAATAAAAATTTCATATCGCTTTTCAGCATCTAAAAGAAGCAGTTCTCTTTCTCGTTTTTCTTTTATAGAAAATGCTTTTTCAAGAATTTGAACAAGAAAGACATTCCAAAATGGATTTTTTTCTTTTATTTCGATCCAGCTTGAATAATCAATTTCCAAGATTTCGGAATCTTCTAAAGCTTCTATCGAAAAATAGGAAGGAGTATTATAAATCATAGCCGAATAAGAACTTATAAAATTCCCTTCGGCTATAATATTTTTAGTGAATTCGTTTCCGTTTTCGTGAGTGTAAACATATCGAAACAAACCTTTTACCACAAAAGCCATTTTACGAGGCACTTGACCTTCACGAATAAAATAGTCTGCCTTAGCTATTTTACCATATTGTGCAATACTCAATAACTCCTGTAATTCTTTTTCTGGAAGATCTAAATGCTTCAAAAATGATTTTTTGTCTTCATTTTCCATACTCGAATTATTTTGAATCTTTTAAACAAATTCAGCTTCGAATAGTTCGGTAAAATGTTTGATGATTTTAGATTTTACTTCTTCTTCATCTACTTTCTCCACACCAAGTTCTACATTTAAAGATGTGACTCCTTTTCCGCGAATACCGCATGGAATAATATTATCAAAATAACCCAAATCTACATTTACGTTTAAGGCAAAACCGTGCATGGTAACCCAACGTGAAGCGCGAACCCCCATTGCACAAATCTTACGGGCAAACGGAGTTCCTGCACCTAGCCAAACTCCCGTTTCTCCTTCACTTCTACCCGATTCTAAACCATATTCGGCCAAAGTCAGAATAATAGATTCTTCTAGCAAACGAAGGTATTTATGGATATCGGTAAAGAAATTTTCTAAATCTAAAATCGGATAACCTACAATTTGTCCTGGTCCATGATAGGTAATATCACCGCCACGATTAATTTTATAAAATGTCGCTCCTTTGGCTTCTAACTGTTTTTCGTTTAATAATAAGTTCTCAAGATCACCGCTTTTTCCTAAAGTATAAACATGCGGATGCTCAACAAACAATAAATAATTTGGTGTTGGCAGATCTAGTTCTTCTCTTCTGTTCTTAATTTTTAAATCGACAATATCTTTAAAGATTTCTTCTTGATATTCCCAGGTCGATTTATAATCTCTATTGCCCAGATCCTGAAGTTGGATTTTTTTATTCATTTTAATTATTTTTCAAACTCAACATCGAAGTTCAGTTTGTCAGGATTCTCCATATAATCCGTAAAAGAGTATTGAATTGTGATTGATTTTCGATCGTCGCTAAACAATGCATTTGGATTAGAAACTTTCTTAATTTTTTTTGGAAAATGATAGTTTACAATATAGCTAGATGATGCGAACATCATTTTGGTCATATCTGCAGCCGTATCTTTAGCCTTAGATGCCTGTAGTTTCTCCTGATCGATTACTGCTTTTCTTGTAAATTTCTTTCCGTCATAAGTATAGCTTAATTTACTTTTATTATCTCCAAAACCATTTCCAAGTGGAGATGCATTTGCTCCTCCTTCTAATTTCTGAAAGGTGCTTAAAGTTTGTAAAATATCCTGAAGCTCATTGACATTTTTAAAATCTGTTCCTAAGTTCATTAAAAACTGTTTTTTTTCAGAACTCATTTTTGTTGAAACCACAAAATTCTCAAGCTTTTTAAGCTCTTTCTGAGTTTCTGGTGATAACTTAGCAATACTGTCTTTTTTTTCTTCAAATAGTTGCTTGAAAGTAAAAGTCGTATCGATATCTTTTTTAGCATCTCCCATTTGACCTGCAATCTGATCTCCAGCCATTTCCATTAAAGCAGAACCATCCATGTCTACCGAAAATTTCCCGGTTCCATTATCATTAATGTAAATGTTTTCAGTAAAAGTACAGCTAGTTAAAGTTGCTATTAAAAAAGAAAAACTAAGTAATTTATATAATTTCATCGCAGTATATTTTTATCAAAGATACAAAGACTATTTTTAAAAATACACTTTATTAAAAACCTCCAATTATTATTCAAATTCTACTTTGAAACCAAAATCCACGCTGCTTTCTTGCATATTGCCTAATGGCATTTCGGCAATAAAGCTTTTTCTATCTGCTGCTACTACTGCATTTTTGATAGAAACAGTTTTAATCCTTTTAGGAAAATGATATTCGACTGTATATTTACATTCCTTCATCATTTCTTCTATTTGTTTTGAAAATGGATCATCACTCTTTTCTTTCTTAGCTTCTTTTTTCTTTTTAGCTTTTTTATCTTCTTTAGAAGGTGTTACCGATTTAATAAAAACTTTGCCATCGTAAAAAATAGTAGTACTTGACTTTTCTTCAGATTTTGGCGCAGCGCTTAAAGCTCCTAATCTTTTTTTGTCAGTAGCCGCCAGCGCTTCTAAACTTTCAGTGGGTGTGGCAATAGTTTTAAAATCTGTTCCGGCAGGAAAATCAAATGCCATATCATATTCGAATTGCTTTTTTTCGTCATTTACCTTTATGCTTACTTTAAAATCTTCTAGAATTTCAAGTTTCTCTTTTTCTTTCTCGAGCTGCTCAATTTTTTCCTTATTAGCATCTGATAATTTAGAAATACTGTCTTTTATTTTGGCTAGCACATCTTTGAAGGTAAAAGTAGTGTCTAAGACTTTATTAACTTTAGTCGAATCTGTTTTTTTCATACCCATTTTATACATCGGTGACATGTCAAAGCCGTAAGAAAAAGTTCCCGATCCATCTTCATTCATAACCATTTTTTCCTTAAGCGTACAGCTTGTAATACAAAGTACAATAAAAAAGCAAAGTAAAATTCTTTTCATAATTGAGGTTTAAGTTGTTCAAGCGAAGATACTTTCTTTTAAGAATTATTTGAATCGTGTTTTAAAACAACTTCAAATTCGCTATTTATGACCACATACAAATAGATGTAAATCAAATAACTAACACTAAACCATGTTTTATATTTGTTAAAAACGAATTTATTCTTATAGCGATCAATGTTTGCTAAAGATGGTTGAAAGCCAATAAATTGATGTCACAAAAAATCTAAAAAGTCCATTCTAAAATCTGCATTCTTTTCTTTATCTTTGCACACTTAAAAAAATAGCACAAAAAATGGCATTATCAGAACAAGAAATCATCAGAAGAGAAAAACTTCAAAACTTACGCAATCTGGGAATCAATCCTTATCCAGCTAATCTTTTTCCTGTAGATCATACATCAAAGCAGATAAAGGAAACTTTTGAGGAAGGTAAGAAGGTTATCGTTGCAGGACGTTTGATGAGTGTTCGTGATCAAGGTAAAGCTTGTTTTGCTGAATTGCAAGACAGCGAAGGACGTATTCAATTGTACGTGAATCGTGATGTTTTGTGCGAAGGTGACGATAAAACTTTATACAACCAAGTATTCAAAAAATTAACCGATTTAGGAGATTTTATTGGTATTGAAGGTGAATTGTTTACTACACAAGTGGGTGCAAAATGTATTCGTGTAACTGGTTTCACTTTCTTGAGTAAAACATTACGTCCGTTACCATTACCAAAAGTTGATGAAGACGGAAAAGTGCACGATGCTTTCAATGACGCTGAATTACGTTATAGAATGCGTTATGTAGATTTAACTGTAAATCCGCAAGTAAAAGAAACTTTCCTTAAGAGAACTAAATTGTTCACTGCTATGAGAGAATACTTTAACAATGCAGGATATCTTGAAGTAGATACTCCGGTTTTACAGTCAATTCCTGGTGGGGCTTCGGCAAGACCATTTATTACGCATCACAACTCGCTTGATATTCCGCTTTACATGCGTATTGCCAATGAGTTATACTTAAAAAGATTAATTGTTGGTGGATTTGAAGGTGTTTATGAGTTCTCTAGAAACTTCCGTAACGAAGGTATGGACAGAACGCATAATCCTGAATTTACTGCAATGGAAATATATGTAGCTTACAAAGACTACAACTGGATGATGGATTTTGCAGAGGGATTATTAGAGCATTGTGCAATTGCCGTTAACGGAACTAGCGAAGTTACTTTTGGCGAGCATAAAATCAACTTTAAAGCACCTTATGCACGTGTTACCATGACAGATTCTATCAAACATTTTACAGGTTTTGATATTTCTGGAAAAACAGAACAGGAATTGTTTGAAGCTGCGAGAGGAATGGGAATCGAGGTTGACGAAACAATGGGTAAAGGAAAATTAATCGATGAGATTTTCGGAGCAAAATGTGAAGGAAATTATATTCAGCCAACTTTCATTACAGATTATCCAAAAGAAATGTCTCCGCTTTGTAAAGAGCACCGCGATAATCCAGATTTGACTGAGCGTTTTGAATTAATGGTTTGCGGAAAAGAAATCGCAAATGCGTATTCTGAATTAAATGACCCAATTGACCAAAGAGAGCGTTTTGAAGATCAAATGCGTCTTTCTGAAAAAGGTGATGATGAAGCAAATGGAATTATCGACGAAGATTTCTTAAGAGCTCTTGAGTACGGTATGCCTCCAACTTCTGGAATGGGAATTGGAATGGATCGTTTGATTATGTATTTGACGAATAACGCTTCTATTCAGGAAGTTTTATTATTCCCTCAAATGCGTCCTGAGAAAAAACAAGCTCAGATCGAATTGACAGAAGAAGAAAAAGTAATCGTGACTTTATTAAAAGGAAACGAGAATAAAATGGATTTATCTCAGCTAAAAGTTTCAGCTAATCTTAGCGGTAAAAAATGGGATGCTTCTATGAAAAACTTATCTAAACACGGTTTAACTAAAGTTGTTGTGGATGGTGAGTTTAAGTTTGTAGAATTGGTGGGGTAATTTTGTCCTATTTTATTATAAATACAGCCCGATAGGTTTATAACTTATCGGGTTTTTCGTTTTATTTACATAACTTTGATTAATTAAAATGCATTATTATGAGCACTTTAGAAATAAAATTAGAAATTTTTGATAAACTAAAAAATATTGAAGATGTCAGTCTTCTGGAGAAAATTAGAAATCTTCTAAAAAATGCAGATACATCAGATATTTATCAATTTGAAGACTATGAATTAGATATGCTGAGAGAAAGTGAAGAAGATATAAAATATGGAAGGGTTATTTCTCAAGAAGATTTAGATAAAGAAGATCTAGAATGGCTGTCAGAATAATTTGGACTAATGCCGCAGTTAATCAAAGAAGAAAAATATTGAATTATTGGAACAGAAGAAACAAGTCAAAAACGTATTCAAGAAAATTAGTTTTAGAAATAACACAAAGAACTAAATTCTTAGTTGAAAATCCTGAGATTTATGTTAAAACCAGCTTTCCAGATATCAGATCCTCAACGTTAGGCCATTATAATATCTTTTATAAAGTAACTCCAAAAGAATTAATTGTTATAGCATTTTGGGATAACAGAAGAAATCCCAAAATCCTTTCTAAAATTCTAAAAAAATAAAAAATAAACCCGACAGATTTTTTTAACTGTCGGGTTTTCTATTTAAAATAATCTGATTAAAACGAATACTTCTCCAATTTCTCTCCTTGAATATCTAAAACCTTTGTACTTTCTTTTGAAACATCGCCTTTTACAACTTCTTGAACTGATGGATTGGATGGATATTTTCCGCCTTTCATTTTTAAAAGATGAAATTTCCCTCCGCTTTGAAATATCAAATCATAAAATTTTTCTGTTGATGAAGTGGTTACATAAATTGGGAAATCGGTTACCGTGAAGCGATTTATTACAGTACCGTTATTATTTAAAATATAACCTGAACAGCCTCCGCTTCCACAGAAATAAGAATTTGAGAAGCCAACCAAATATTCATTTTTCTTATCATTATTTAAGTCGAAAGCATCATAATAAAAGAAACGATCGTCTTTTGTCAGTGCAGGAATATCACTCTTTAATACAACTAACAATTGCTTACGTATTAGCTCTGTTGCCTTGTCTTCTTTTGGAGTAACTTCACTCAAATTTGCCGTTCCACCAAGTGTTTTAGACAATGTATCTTGAACAACCATTTTTACAATATTTTTCGAATTTTCTTTATTCTGGCAAGAACTCAATGCCAGAATTGCGATCAGAATTAAAATCTTATTTTTCATTATTGAAATTTTAAATTCGTCATAATTTACACCAGCAATGCTGCTTTATTTTCAATATCATTTTGCGACAGCAACGATTTTATATTATTGAAAGTCACCAAAGCAATCTGTGTCAAAGCTTCATTGGTAAAAAACGCCTGATGCGCTGTTACCAAAACATTCGGAAAACTCATCAAACGCTGAATCGCATCATCCTGAATAATATCTGCCGAAAGATCTCTAAAAAACAGTTTTTCCTCCTGTTCATAAACATCAATTCCTAAATAACCAATTTTTCCTTCTTTTAAACCTTCAATTACTGAAGACGTTTCTATCAAGCCACCACGACTTGTATTGATAATCATAACATTATCTTTCATAAAAGAAATAGAAGTGGTATTGATAACATGTTTAGTCTGCTCATTTAGTGGACAATGAAGCGAAATAATATCACTCGCTTTAAAGATTTCTTCTAACCCAACAAAAGAAACGCCGTTTTTTTTCATTTCTTCGTTTTCAACAATATCATAAGCCAAAACATTACAGCCAAAACCTAATGCAATTTTAGAAAATGCTTTTCCTATATTCCCTGTTCCAATAATTCCAATTGTTTTTCCGAACAAATCGAAACCTAATAAACCGTTTAAAGAAAAATTTTGCTCACGAACTCTATTATAAGCCTTGTGTGTTTTTCTATTTAAAGTTAAAATCATGGCCATGGCATGTTCGGCAACTGCTTGAGGAGAATATGCGGGAACCCGGCAGACTTTTATGTGGTGCTTTTTAGCCGCTTCCAAATCGACATTATTAAAACCAGCACATCGCAAAGCAATTATTTTTACCTTTTTTTCTACCAATTGTTTAATGACCGTTTCGTTTACAATATCATTTACAAAAACACAAACAATCTCGCACTCTTCAATTAAAGCCACAGTCTGCGGATTTAACTGTGTTTCAAAAAAGTTCAACTGAAAACCAAAGTCTTCGTTGTATTTATTGAAAAACGTTTTATCGTAAGGCTGAGTAGAGAAAAAGGCGATTTTGTTGCTATTGGACTTCATAAATTTGATTTTGAATAGTTCCTTAAAATTACGGATTTTATTTTAAAGTAAATTTAAGACATAAAAAAAGAGCTTATTAAGCTCCTTATTCATATTACGTCTCGGCTATTCCGCCAACTGCCACTACTTTATTATTTCTTAATTTAATTTCAATACCATGCTCGGTATCTAAATCATAACGAATTGGTATTTTTATCTCATTTCTTTTTAAAATTCGTATGTATAATACTTCTCTAATATATTCAAAATGTTTTTCTTTTGTATCAATATTTAAAGGCTCCTCTCCTGATTGTTTTGGGTCTTCATAATATTTCGCATAAATCTTTTTATAGCGAAGAAAAGTTTCTTCTTTTATTTGAAATATAACATCTTCAATATTTTCTAAAAAACTACTATACGTTTTCTCAAAATCATCTAATTCTTCATTTGTTGGAAATTCTTCGATTTCTTCTCCATCTTCATCAAATTCTTCTCCTAAAAAAACTTGAATTTCATCATCTTTAAAATGAGAAATTTTAAAAAGCTTATCACCTGAAATCCCTGCCCAGTCTTCTTGAATTTCTCCCCAAAATTTATGATTCATAATCTATACTTTTTTACAAACTTAAAGCTTAATGAAGTTTGTAACAAGTTATAAATATAATATTAAAAGCTTATTTATTCTTTTTAAAATTTCCTTTTGGCAGATAATACAGCCATCCAAAACCAATTAAAAATAAAATAAGCGAACCTATAAATGCGGGAATCAAAATTTCTTTATTATTATCTAATGCATTGTTTAAAGCAGCATATAATAACCAAATCTGGATGCTTACATTTAAGATCAAAACAAATATTAAAGTAGACAGAATAACATTCAACTTATTAGGATTTGCCTGATTTTGGCTTTTTCTAAATGTACTCATAATATATTTCTTAAACGATTAACTCGCTTTATTTTCAAAAGCTTTTACAAAAATTTTTTCTCCTTTTAAAACTACTTCCAACTGAGGCAAAGCTCTTGGCGGAGGTCCTGCAATAACATCTCCTGTTAGAGCATCAAAAGAACCTTCATGACAAGGACAATGAATTATTCCTGTTCCTGGCTTGTAATAAACCGCACAAGAAAGATGTGTACATTTTTGTTCGTAAGCTCTAAACATGCCACTTTCTAAATGTACCAAAATATAGGGAATGGTACTTCCTTCAATCACAAAACCCCTTGTCCCGCCTAACGGAATATCTTTTGTTTCGCAAACAAAATGTTCTCCTACGACTTCTTCTCCTGGCAGCAAATACGCTTTTGCTGCTACCAATCCGCTACCCACCATTAAACCTCCAGAAACCAGCGTAAGGAATTTAGCAAAATCACGTCGGCTGACCTGTGTCGATTCCTGCTTTTTATAAGGAAAATCTTTTTTCCAATTTTCTTTTAAATTATCTTCTTTAGACATGGATTTTAGATTTAGAATATTCGTAATTCGTTGCTTCCCTTAGGCATCATGATATTTACTTTTGTATTTACGCGCTCTTTTCCAAATACAAACGAATTTACAGGTGTACTGTTTGGGCGCATTTCTTCGATTTGTTCACGAGTCCCGTAAAACAAGGCGCCACTCGGGCAAACCGTAGCACACATTGGCTTTTTACCAACACTGGTTCTATCATAACACATATTGCATTTCATCATCAAATCATATTCTTCCATTTTCTTTGGAACTCCAAACGGACAAGCCATTACACAATTGGAGCAGCCAATGCAGCGTTCTGTATTTGCGGTATGAACTACTCCGAATTCATCTTGCGAAATCGCATCAGCTGGACAAACATTCGCACAAACAGGATCTTCACAATGCATACAAACCTGAACGGTGGTTTGAATTGTTACGGCACGTTCAACATAATTAACATGAATCATCGATTCCTGTCCATTCGTTTCACATTCCGAACAGGCCATTTCGCAGGCTTTACAGCCTATGCATCTTTGTAAGTCTACAAAAAACTCTTCATTTTTATTATAATTAGTTAAGTTCATAATTGTTGCTTTTTATAGATTAAACACTTGCATAAGCATTTGATTTGTCTGATGAATTTTCGATTTCGCCCAAAGGTTCCAACTTACACGCACAAACTTTAAATTCTGGAATTTTAGAAATCGGATCTAATGTTCCGGGCGTTAGCTGATTGGCTGATTTTTTCCCAGGCCAGTGATAGGGAATAAAAACGGTATCTTTTCGAATGGTTTCTACAATATTGGCAGGGAAAATTCCTTCACCTCTTCGCGTAGAAACTTTCACTAGTTCTCTCTGCTGAATATTATATTTATGAGCCATTTCCGGATGAATTTCCAACAACGGTTCTGGAAACTGATCTACCAGTTTTCCGATTCTTCTTGTTTGTGTTCCGCTTAAATACTGAGATACAACCCGTCCCGTAGTTAATATTATCGGATATTTTTCATCTGTAATTTCTCCTGGCAATTTATATGGAGCAGGATTAAAATGTGCTTTTCCATCTGGAGTTGCAAACTTTTTATCTTCCCATAATCTTGGCGTTCCAGGATGGTCTTCGGTTGGACATGGCCAGAAAACGCCCATATTATCTTCTACTTTTTTATAAGTAATTCCATTGTAATCGGCTGTACTTCCTTTTGAAGCAATACGCAGTTCATTAAAGATAGCTTCACTGTCAGCGTAGGTAAACTTATCTTCTTCTCCTAACCTTTTAGCCAATTCTAATAATATAGAAGTATCAGTTCTGGCCTCTCCCGGAGGTGTTACAGCTTGCCGTATTCGGATAACTCGTCCTTCGGCTGAAGTTGTTGTTCCTTCCTCTTCTTCCTGCAATGAACCCGCTAAAACAATATCCGCATGACGGGCAGTTTCATTCAAAAAGAAATCTATTGCCACATAAAACTCTAATTTTTCTAGAGCAGAACGCACATAATTATTGTTTGGAAGAGATACTAACGGATTAAAACAAATCGAAATCAATCCTTTTATTTCACCACTGTGAATCGCTTCTATAATTTCATAAGCTGTAATGCCTTTATGCGGCATATCTTCTTCCTTAATTTTCCAGACATCGGCAATGTATTTTCGATGATCCATATTTTCGATATCACGATTTCCAGGCAGCTGATCACATTTATGACCGTGCTCTCTTCCGCCCTGACCATTTCCTTGTCCAGTAATCGTTCCATAACCGCAATAGGGTCTTCCAATTCTTCCAGTTGCCAAAACCAGATTAATACATCCCAAAACATTATCTACTCCTTTTGAGTGATGTTCAATTCCTCTTGCGTGCAGTAAAAAGCTAGTTTTTGCTTTTCCCCATAATTCAGCCGCTTCTTTAATTTTTTCTTTCGAAATTCCAGTAATTTCTTCTGCCCATTCTAACGTATACTCTTTTACAGCATCAATTGTTTCCTGAAACCCTGAAGTGTGATTATCTATAAAATCATGATCTAACATATCGTGATCTACGAGATATTTCAGCATTGCACCATACAAAGCAGAATCGGTTCCTGGCCTTACGTCCAAATGAATATCGGCAGTTCTTGCTAACGGAATAACACGCGGATCGACAACAATCAGTTTTGCACCTCGATCTCTGGCTTTCCAAATCCAATGAGTTAAAGTGGGAAACGTTTCGCTGATATTGGCTCCAGCAACTATAATAACTTCAGCATATTCTAAATCTGAATAATTGTTTGAAGCGCGATCTAAACCAAATGCTTTTTTATTTCCTGCGCCCGCACTTACCATGCAAAGGCGTCCGTTGTAATCTAAATTTCTTGTTTTTAAAGCCACTCTAGCAAACTTCCCAACCAAATAACTTTTTTCGTTTGTAAGCGAAACCCCTGATAACATAGAAAAAGCATGTTTGCCGTACTTTTCCTGAATTCTTTTGATTTCAGAAACGGTTTTATTCATTGCTTCATCCCAAGTGGTTTGTTCAAATCCTTTGCCCTCTACCCTTTTTATGGGATGCAATAATCGATCTGGGTGATTGTTTTGCATATAACGCTGAACACCTTTTGGACACAAACGACCTTCGTTAAACGGAAATTCCATCCAAGGCTCAAAACCAACCACTTTATTGTCTTTCACAGATAATTGAATACCGCACTGCATGCCGCAGAAACAGCAATGCGTTTTTACCGTTTTATCTGGTTCATCACGCCCAGAATACCCTTCTTTTGGCGTATAATTCAGATGCGGACCAAATGCTTCAATTATTTTTTCAGTTGATACGGGTAGTTTTGCCATTTTTTTTAGTTTTTAGTTTTCGGTCGCAGTTTTCAGTTCTAAACTAAAAACTGCCACTATTACTTTTTTTAATATTTCCATTTTATCACACAATTTGCTTCTGTAAACTGAAAACTGTGACTTTAAAAATTATCCAAATAAATTTCCGCCTTCAATTCTTGCTTTTAAATGTGCTTTTGCTAAACGATCTCGTTTTCCTTCGGGACTTAAATCCAAGTGTGAATTTCCTTCATCATCACTAAAATCAAAACCTAATTGTTTGGTTACAATTTTTAAATCATCTATATGAAGCTGAGTCGTAAATGGTTTTCCAGTTTCTTTGCACATGGCCATTCCTTTTTTTATTCCTTCTTTTTTGTAAATGTGTGCACCAATTTGAGCCGGTCTCTGAATGATGTGGAAGAATTTTCCAAAGGGAATCCATATCAAAAACATAATAACCGTTACGGCATGAATTACGGCTAGAAAATCATACGCGAATCCTTTCATAAACTGATACGAATACGTCAGGCATAAACCAGTAACCGAGATTGCAATTAGTAAAAGAAGTGGCAGCAAATCGCCTTCAAAAGTTTGAGTGGCAATTAATCCCGGATTGGTTAAACGTCTTCTTAAATAATAAAGAGAACCGAAAATAACCAGATAAGAAGACCAGTTTAAGGCATGAAAAGTCAGAAATGCCATGATAGAATCCAATCTGAAATCCATTACTTTAAAACCAAAAAAATGAGCTTCGTAAACGGAAATGGAATTGGGTGCCAAGGTAAAATGAATCCATCCAAATGTGAGCGGAAAAGTAATTGCAAAAGCAGAAAAACAGCCAATTGCAATACAAAAATGAGCCAGCCATCTGTATTTTCCTCTTGGATATATGAATTTCTGAAAAGCTATATTCTGAACTGATTCTTTTCCTAAAAACCACAAATGCGAAAATACTTTTCCTGTAAAGAGAAAATGAATGCCACGTTTGAAATACATCCAAGTTGGAGGTCGCTGCAGCCAAACCGTGTATCGATACACCACTCCGAAAAATGCAAACAGAGTTCCGAACAGATAGGTAACCAAAGCTGCATCGAAATTTTGAAGTTGTCTGGATCCATAGAAAACCAATGTAACCATAAAAAGCGAAGCTGCTGTTGCAATTAATAAAGCTTTTGTATTAAATGTTTTTTCTTTCATGACAGATTATTTTCGATCAATATCTTTAGCCATTTCAGGCAGTTTTTCTTTTGTCATTTTCACAATTACACGATGCATCCAGATTAAACAAGTCAGAGATAATGCCAGAATAAAAAGCCACGAGCTAGTCCAGAATCCGGTAAATGATAATAAATACCCGAAAATAATTGGGCCGAAGAATCCGCCTAAACCGCCTAAGAGTCCAACCATTCCGCCAATTACACCTACTTCATTAGGAAAATAATCTGGTATATGTTTGTAAACAGCGGCAGAACCAATTCCCCACGAAATTCCTATTAGAATAACCAAAACTAAATACACCCACATATTGGCTTCAAAATGAATTTGTGTAATTCCTTCTGCCAATAAATCCTTCTTTTGCACTTTTTGGTTTTGCTCTACAACCACTTCCTGCCATGTTCTTTTGGATGGAAAAAATTTAGAATGTGGCTGACTTTCATCTTTCTGAGCGATGTTATACTCTTTATCATCTATTACTATTTTATCTGGCGCTACAGACGTAACTGTTCCTGCTTTGCTAGATAACAACCCGCTTCCTGATGTTGTAATATCCATTTTCGGAAATAATAGTAAAAAGCTTAAAACGACTGAAGAACTCAAAACCCAATACATCACTTTTCTAGCCCCGAATTTATCCGACAAAAAACCTCCAAAAGCGCGCACAACACCCGCAGGCAAACTAAAACAAGAAGTAAAGATTCCGCCTAAAACTAAAGTTGTGTGATAGACATTCATAAAATTTGGCAGAAGCCATTGCGAGAAAGTCACAAACGAACCAAATACTAAGAAATAATAAGTTCCGAAGCGCCAAACACGCACTCTCTTTAAGGGTTGCAATAATTGTTTTACTGTTTTAGATTGTGCTTCACTTTTTTTGTTTTTGGCAAAAATCAGAAATACAATTCCCATCAATAATAAAGCAGAACCGTAGAGAATAGGAAGCCATTTCCAACCATTTTCAGGATCGCTTTCTGAAAATGTACTTAATAAAGAAGGTGCAAGAAATGGTGTAATTGAGGCTCCTGCAGTTCCCATTCCGAAAATTCCTAAAGCTCTTCCCTGCCATTCTTTTGGATACCACACAGAAGTTGATGCTACACCTACAGCAAAACTAGTTCCGACCATTCCGAATAAGAAACTTAGAATAGCAAAAACAGTAAAAGAAGTAGCGAAGGGCAAAAGAAACAATGGAATTGATGCTAAAATCAATAAAGCAGAATGCACAATTTTACCTCCAAACTTATCGGTTAAAATTCCCATTGGCAATCTCATAATCGATCCTGTAAGAACAGGAATCCCTAAAAGCCAGCCGATCTGTACGACACTCCAGTTAAAAATTTCCTTATCAACTAAAAAAGTGACCAGTACTCCGTTGAGTGTCCAGCATGCAAAACAGATTGCAAATGCCAAAGTGTTTAAAAAAAGAATGCGGTGGGCTTGGGAAAGATCTGCCATAGAATAAAGTATTAAATTGTGTTTTTGAAAATCTATTACTAAATATGGGAATCATGGAATTTGGTTTTCCTAAACAACAGAAAAGCAATAGTTTACTAAAGTTAAAAAAAAATCCAAAGCAAAGTACTTACTGTCAAATATTTAGCGTTATAATAATCTTATTTATATTCATTCTTTTAAAAACTGGTAATCAATCTGTTAAATAAAACACAATTTCAAATGATTGATTAAACCTGTTTTAATTAATAAAGTCTAATCTGTAAACAATTAAAAAACTTGAATATGAAAAAATTATTTATCGCAGCTATGTTATTTGTTGGAATAGCAAGTTTTGCACAAGAAACGGATCAAAAACCGACGCGTGAGCAAAGAGAGAGAATGACTCCAGAACAGCGTAATGAGAAACAGCTTCAAAAACTGACTACAGAATTAAATTTAGATGCTAGCCAGCAATCGCAGGTAAAACAGCTTTTAGCAGATAGAAGCGCAAAAGCCGAAAAATTTAGAGAAGCTAGAAAAGAAAAAAAAGACAGCAACACAAAACCAACTGCTGAAGAAAAGGCAGCTTTCAAAAAACAAATGGAAGACGAAGTCGCAGCAAATGATGCTAAAATGAAATCAATCTTAAAAGCTGACCAATACACAAAATGGAAAGCTCTTCAAGAGGAGAAGAAAGACAAAATGAGGGAAAAAATGAAAGAGCGCAAACAAGATAAAATATAATTTGGCGCATAAAAAAAGAGGCTTTTAAAAGCCTCTTTTTCTATTTAAAATGTTTTTGATACTTTATCTATCGCATTGATGGTAAAGTCTAAATCTTCGTAAGTCAATGCATCTGTAATAAACCACGTTTCGTATGCAGATGGCGCGATATAAACGCCTTCTTGCAATAATCCATGGAAGAATTTCTTAAACGTTTCGTTATCTCCTTTTGCAGCCGTTTGGAAATCGGTAACGGGATCTGCATCAAAGTGAACAGAAATCATAGAACCTACTCTATTGATTGTAAACACAACATTATTAGCTTTTAACACTCTATCGATTCCTGCTTCTAAATAAGCCGTTTTTTCTTCTAAACGTGTAAAAACTTCTCTGTCTGAATCAAGTGCTTTCAGCATTGCCAATCCCGCTGCCATTGCCAACGGATTTCCAGACAATGTTCCCGCTTGGTAAACCGGCCCAAGAGGCGCTAAATAATTCATTATTTCTTCACGAGCTGCAAAAGCTCCAACTGGAAGCCCACCACCGATAACTTTTCCGAAAGTCACGATATCTGCATCAATTCCGTATAATTCCTGAACTCCACCACGCGCTAAACGGAAACCTGTCATAACCTCATCAAAAATCAATAAGATTCCGTTTGCTGTACACAATTCTCTTAAACCTACTAGGAAACCTTTTGCAGGCGGAATACAACCCATATTTCCTGCAACTGCTTCGATAATAATGGCTGCAATTTCTCCTTTATTAGCATCAATTAAAGTTTTTACATTCTCTAAATCATTATATTTTGCCAACAAAGTATCTTTTGCAGTTCCTTGTGTAACTCCTGGACTATTTGGCGAACCAAAAGTTACAGCTCCACTTCCCGCCTGAATCAAGAATGAATCTGAATGTCCGTGGTAACAGCCTGCAAATTTGATGATTTTATCTCTTTTTGTAAATCCGCGAGCCAAACGAATCGCACTCATGCAAGCTTCTGTTCCAGAATTTACAAAACGAATTTTATCAATATTCGGAACCATAGAAACAGCCAAAGCTGCAATTTCAGTTTCCAATTCTGTTGGCATTCCAAATGAAGTTCCTAGTTTTGCTTTTTCGATTACAGCATCAACAACTGGCTGATAAGCATGCCCCAAAACCATTGGTCCCCAAGAGTTAATATAATCTATTAATTTGTTTCCGTCTTCATCATATAAATAAGCGCCTTTAGCACTTTTTACAAAAATCGGAGTTCCGCCAACCGCTTTAAACGCTCTTACTGGTGAATTTACTCCTCCCGGAATTACTTTTTCTGCTTCAGCAAAAAGCTGACTACTTCTTTTATATAACATTATAATATTAGATTTCTGATATTAGATTTTAGATTGTTTGAAAACTGCGACTGAACACTAAAACTGAAAACTTATTTCACTTTCAACCTCTGTCCGATCGAAATTGCATTATCAGTCAGATTATTTTTTCTTTTTAAATCTTCAACCAATAGATTGAATTTCTTTGAAATGGAATAGAGCGTATCTCCTTTTTGAACTTCATATAAATTCGGATCGTATTGATTCATATTGATCTTTGGATCAGAGGCTACATCATAAGATGATTTTTTTGTTGGAGCCGAGGTATTTATTGGCACATAGTTTCTTCCTGTAACCTGACAATCATATTGATGCAGATTGTATCTTTCAATATAACTAATCAATTTATCTGGATATTTCGGATCTGTTGCATAACCTGCTGCTCTCAAACCTTTTGCCCAAGATTTGTAATCGTCTTTTTCGTAAGTGAATAAGGTCGCATATCGTTTTTTCCCAACCAAAAATAAAGCATGATCTCTATACGATTCTGATGCCTGAGGATATTTTCTAAAACATTCCTGAGCCGAGTCATCGTCGTGGCGAACACTTTCTCCCAACCAATCGTTATGGCACTTTATTCCAAAATGATTATTAGCATCTACAGCTAAATCTCCTCTTCCTGCACCAGATTCTAAAATTCCCTGCGCTAAAATAATACTAGCTGGAATTCCGTAAGTTTTCATGTTTCCCATTGCAATATCTTTATACTGCAACACATAATTATTAATTAAATCGCTTGTAACAACTGTTTTTGATGTAGATTGAATAACTTCAGTTGTATTATTTGTAGAAGGATAATTTTTACCTATTGGTTTAGCAGGAGTGCCTCTTTTTGTTGCAGCTGTTCTAGACTGAACTGCTGCCGCTTTTTTAGTCGTCGCGATGGCAGGCTTACTAGATGAGCAACTTGCTAAAGCTAATATTACGAGAAGTAATACAATTTTTTTAATCATTGGTTTTGAGTATTGGTAATTTCTTCTGCTTCAACTTTATATTCATTCCGTCAATTCCCTGCAATCCGCCTGTGTGAATGAGTAAAATTTTTGAATGGGCAGGAAAATAATTTTTGCTGATTAAATCTATAACGCCAAAAACCATCTTTCCTGTATAAATTGGATCTAAGGGCACTTTTGTTTTCTCAAAAAAAGCATTAATAAATTCAATTAATTCTAAATTTATCTTGCCATAACCTCCAAAATGATAGTCAGAAATTAAATTCCAGTTATCTTTTTTTGCAAAAATACGAATTTCATCGTTTAAAAAGTCACCTTTTAACGCGGGAAACCCCAAAATTTTCTGATTTGGCAACACACTATTAATTAATCCAGAAATCGTACCTCCAGTTCCAACCGCACAGCAAACGTAATTGAAAACCGAATCTTCTTCTGTTAAAATCTCTTCACAACCTTTTACAGCGAGTTCATTTGTGCCGCCTTCTGGAACTAAATAAAAATCACCAAACTTGTCTTTCATTTTCTTAATAAAAGACGCTTCATTTTTTAATCGATACTCTTCTCTGGAAACAAACTCAAACTCCATTCCGTTTTCTTGAGCAAATTTAAGCGTTGGATTTTCTTCTATTTTATCGAAAAGTTCGTCTCCGCGAATGATTCCGATAGTTTTAAAACCTTGCTCTTTTCCCGCATAAGCGACAGCAGCAATATGGTTGGAAAATGCTCCTCCAAAAGTCAATAAAGTGTCTCTATTATTGGCTTTCGCCTGAAGCAAATTGTATTTCAGCTTTCTGAATTTATTTCCCGAAACAAACGGATGAATTAAATCTTCACGCTTTATTGTCAACGAAATATCATTCGGAAATTGAATATTTATGGATTGATTGAAAACTGGATTCATTTTAATTTGATATAATTCAGAAACTGAAAAAATGATCGCTTTTTGAGATAACTCAAATCAGTTTCGTTTGTATAGGCTTCTCTTTCAAAACTAATATTTCGATAGGCTAAATCTTTGTTTTTATATTGAATCAAACGAATTAGATATTCAAAAAAATACCAGACAAAAAACGGAATGATCAAAAGTTCTAACTGCTGCCTTAAATGTATTTTTTCATGATTAACAAAAACTCCATTTGCTTTATCAAAATCATATTTTACCAAAACAAACGGAAATACAGCCATTCCTCGATAACCTTTCGGAATTAAATATTTGGCAACAATCAGAAACATTGGCTGTAAAATTTATAAATTTGTTGCTATAAAATTGTTCGATTTCAATAAAATCATAATCAAATATTTTTATTTTTGATTTTAATTATTCGAAAAAGAACGCGAAGCAGATTTATGAAAGAGCAAAGTAATGAAAATAAATTGATCGAAGGAGAAGATTTTTACTATACGCCCGAAGGTTATAAGTGCTTTACCGAAAAACATCATTTAAAACGTGGTTATTGCTGTAAAAGCGGCTGCCGTCATTGCCCGTACGGATTTGATAAAAGAACAGGAGAAATAAGAAGAAAAGCGAATTAGATAATTTGAAAATGTGTCAATTAGATAATTCTAAAATCTAAAATCAACAACCTAAAATATTAAGATGGATATCCATTCACGAAAATTCAGGATTACGATCCACAAGTCCTATCATAGGTCGGATATCCGTTATCCTTAGTTTTTTTTAATTAGAAAATGTGACAATTTGAAAATTATCACAGATAATATTCATTTGCACCTATTTCGCTCCGCTGGAGCTTTTGTATTGCGTGATTATTGTTTTCTATTAATATTACCCCTTTCCAAGGCTTTATTTTATCAGCTCCAGAGGAGCGAAATATTTATAGAAATCATTTAAACGTTTGTCACATAAAGCCTCAGCGAGACGACATAATTAAAAAAAACAAAAATTAATCTGTTGTTAATCTAGCTAAAATACCTTAGCATCTTAGATTCTCAGCAACTTAGCATCTCTAAAAGAAAATGACTTTCAAAGAACAAATACAACAAGGAATACCAAATATATTACCACCAAAAAAGGAATACGATCCAGCGATTAATCATGCTCCAAAACGAAAAGAAATTCTTTCGGCAGAAGAGAAAAAATTGGCTCTTAAAAATGCTTTGCGCTATTTCGATCCAAAACATCACGCGGAATTAATTCCTGAATTTTCAAAAGAATTAGAAATATACGGACGTATTTATATGTATCGTCTTCGTCCAGATTATAGAATGTACGCAAGACCAATTGACGAATATCCAGGGAAATCGTTGCAGGCAAAAGCCATTATGCACATGATTCAGAACAATTTGGATTATGCTGTGGCGCAACATCCGCACGAATTGATTACCTATGGCGGAAACGGTGCTGTTTTTCAGAATTGGGCACAATATTTATTGACAATGCAATATTTGTCTGAAATGACAGATGAGCAAACTTTAACGATGTATTCTGGCCACCCGATGGGATTATTTCCTTCACATAAAGAAGCTCCGAGAGTTGTGGTTACAAACGGAATGGTAATCCCGAATTATTCAAAACCTGACGATTGGGAAAGAATGAACGCTTTAGGGGTTTCGCAATACGGGCAAATGACAGCTGGAAGTTATATGTATATTGGTCCTCAAGGAATTGTACACGGAACAACCATTACAGTTTTAAATGGTTTCAGAAAAATAAAACAAAATCCAGAAGGAAGTTTATTTGTAACTTCTGGTCTTGGCGGAATGTCGGGCGCACAGCCAAAAGCTGGAAATATTGCCGGTTGTATTACAGTTTGTGCAGAGGTAAATCCGAAAATCACTAAAATCCGTCACGAACAAGAATGGATTAATGAAGTGGTAACTTCTACTGACGAATTGGTTGCCAGAGTTGCTTTAGCGAAAGCAAACAAAGAAACGGTTTCAATCGCTTATTTAGGAAATGTGGTGGATGTTTGGGAACGTTTTGATCAGGAAAACATCAAAATTGATTTAGGTTCAGATCAAACTTCTCTTCATAATCCGTGGGCTGGTGGTTATTATCCAGTTGGAATTTCATTTGAAGAAGCAAATGATTTGATGGCAAATAATCCGGAATTATTCAAAGAAAAAGTTCAGGAAACTTTACGTCGTCACGCAGATGCTATTAACAAACACACTGCAAAAGGAACTTACTTTTTCGATTACGGAAATGCCTTTTTATTAGAAGCTTCGCGGGCTGGAGCTGATGTAATGGCAGAAAATAATATCGATTTTAAATATCCTAGTTACGTTCAGGATATTATGGGACCAATGTGTTTTGATTACGGATTTGGCCCTTTCCGTTGGGTTTGCACTTCTGGAAAACCAGAAGATTTATTAAAAACTGATGCCATTGCTTGCGAAGTTTTAGAAAAAATGGCTGAAACTGCTCCAAATGAAATTCAGCAGCAAATGCAGGATAATATCAAATGGATTAAAGGTGCGCAGGAAAATAAATTGGTTGTAGGTTCTCAAGCTCGTATTCTTTATGCTGATGCCGAAGGAAGAATTAAAATTGCCGAAGCTTTTAATCAAGCGATTGCAAAAGGCGAAATTGGTGCTGTGGTTTTAGGACGCGATCACCACGACGTTTCTGGAACAGATTCTCCTTATCGAGAAACTTCAAACATATATGACGGTTCTCGTTTTACAGCCGATATGGCAATTCATAACGTGATTGGAGACAGCTTTAGAGGAGCAACTTGGGTATCAATACATAATGGTGGCGGAGTTGGCTGGGGAGAGGTTATAAATGGCGGATTTGGTATGGTTCTTGATGGTTCTACAGAGGCTTCAAAGCGTTTAGCTTCAATGCTTTTCTGGGATGTTAACAACGGAATTTCAAGACGAAGCTGGGCAAGAAATGAAGGTGCTGTTTTTGCCATAAAAAGAGCTATGGAAGTTGAGCCACTATTGAAAGTAACTTTGCCTAATTTAGTTGATGAAAGTTTGCTTTAAAATAACATAACATCCTGAGCGAAGTCGAAGGTTTATAGAAATGAAAGGGCTTCGACTCTACTCAGCCTGACAGACTTAAAAAAGAACATTAATTCTTAGAAATATGAAAACACTTAAGTTAATTCCGTTTTTGCTACTGCTGATACTTACTTCTTGCAGTACCGTGACTGTTTATTCTGATTATGACAAAACTGTCGATTTTACGCCTTATAAAACGTACGCCTATTTTAAGCCCGGAATTGACAAGGTCGAAATATCAGATTTAGACAAAAGAAGAATTCTACGTGCAATTGATGATCAAATGCAAGCTAAAGGTTTTACAAAAAGCGATAATCCAGATTTGTTAGTAAACATCTTTACTAAGTCAAGAGAGCAAGTTGATGTAAACCAATTTACCGCTGGCTGGGGTTATGGCTGGGGTTGGGGTTGGAATCCTTACATGATGTATGGAGGACAAACTACAGTTTCTACTTCTACTGAAGGAACTTTATACATTGATTTGATCGATGCTAAAAAGAAAGAAATGATTTGGCAAGGTGAAGGAATTGGAACTTTGACAAGAAACATCTACAAAAAAGATGAAAAAATTGCTGAGTTTGTAGGCAAAATTTTAGCTCAATATCCGCCAGTAAAAAAATAATTTTTTACATTTGTCATTCAATCAGTAAAAAAAATGACAAACTTTAACAACATTATCGCTATTATTAGCATTATTGCAATTCAGCAATAATGGCGAGGTGCTATATAAGTTTGTAAAATATAATTTATAGAAACCTCCCAATTGGGAGGTTTTTTATTTTAAGGATAATTAAAAAGTCGCCACGAATTCGAAAATTTATCTGTTCAAAGGATATAAAAAATAATTCGGGAATTCGTGGCAAAAAAACAAAACATCATGAGTTTATTTGAAGAAGTACTTAATGCCCAAAAGCATCTTGAAAATGTAGTGGCCGCAACGCCTTTAACGCAAAATTTGAATCTTTCACACGAATTTGAATCGACTATTTTACTAAAAAGAGAAGATTTACAAATTGTTCGTTCCTATAAAATTAGAGGCGCTTATAATAAGATTTCTTCGTTAAACGAAAAAGAAAAAGCAAACGGAATTGTATGTGCCAGCGCAGGGAATCATGCTCAAGGTGTTGCTTATTCCTGTAATCTCTTAAAGATCCATGGCAAAATTTACATGCCAAAAACAACTCCAAAACAAAAAGTAAAACAAGTTCAACTATTCGGAAAATCGTTTGTTGAAATTGTTTTAACTGGAGATACTTTTGATGATGCTTACGCTTCTGCAACTGCCGATGCCATCAAAAATCATAAAACATTTATACATCCTTTTGACGATGAAAAAGTTATCGCTGGACAAGGAACTGTTGGATTAGAAATCTTAGAAAGTTTTAAAGAACCAATCGATTATGTTTTTGTTCCTATCGGCGGAGGCGGACTGGCTTCTGGTCTTTCTGAAGTTTTTAAACATTTAAGTCCACATACCAAAATAATCGGTGTTGAACCAAAAGGTGCTCCTTCGATGAAAACATCAATCGAAGAAAACAAAAATACGCCATTAAAAACAATCGATAAATTTGTTGATGGTGCAGCAGTTAAACAAGTTGGAGACAAGACTTTTGAAATCTGCCGATACAACTTAGAAGATATTATTCTGGTTCCAGAAGGAAAAGTCTGCACCACAATTTTAAGATTGTATAATGAAGAAGCCATGGTGGTTGAACCTGCTGGGGCTTTAACAATTGCTGCCTTGGATTTTTATAAAGATAAAATTAAAGACAAAAATGTGGTCTGCATCGTAAGTGGAAGCAATAATGATATTGAAAGAACTGCAGAAATAAAAGAACGCTCCTTACTTTACGAAGGTTTAATGCACTATTTTATGATTCAGTTTCCACAACGTCCAGGAGCTTTAAAAGAGTTTGTCAATAATATTTTAGGTCCAGATGACGACATCACGTATTTCCAGTTTGCTAAGAAAAATAGTCGCGAAGTAGGTTCTGTTGTGGTTGGTTTAGAATTGAAAAACAAAAACGACATTATGCCAATCAAATTGAAAATGACCGAAAATGGTTTTGAGTTTCAATATCTGAACGACAATCAGGATTTGTTTACGCAATTAATTGGATAAAATAAAAAACAAAGGCTGTCAGATGGGATGACAGCCTTTTCAAATTCAATACAAATTACTAATTGAATTGTGGATGTAATTATTGCTTCAAGATTTTTTTCGAATACGAACCTTTACTATCGTTAACTTTCACAATGTAAACGCCTTTTGGCAATCGAGAAATCTCTACTTCTGCTTGATTTCCTTTTACAAATTTTACATTCTTCTTTAAAACTGGCTGTCCAGTAATATTGAAAACTTGCACTTCAGCATCTCCTTCATGATTCGTATCAATTTTTAGAGAATCATCTGTTTCATTCACAAAAATAGTCATATCATTTGAGCTTGTATTTTCAACTACAGTCGTTTGTGCTGCTAAAGCACTTTTTGCTGTAGAAGATTCAACCTGCACCAACTGCCACTGCTGATTTAACCCTCCTGTATAAGACCAAACCTGAATATTAGCACCATTTGCTGTAGAAACATTTTCAACATCAAGCGATTTGCCACTGTTTACGTTTATAATTTTATAATAACCTGTGCCAAGACTTGTTACCGTCCATTTGAATTCATTTGAAGACGAGAATGTTTTCTGCTGTACTTTTAATCCATCAGCTGTTCCGTTATTTTCAACAGCCAAATACATTCCAGTCGATTTTACGATAATGTAATAGTTACCGCTTCCGTCAGAAACAAATTTCCAACGCTGATTACTTCCTCCACCATTCGTTACATCATACTGTTGAATTCTACTTCCGCTCGTAGTGGCATTGTCAGCCACATCTAAACCTTTGTTACTGTTTCTTGAAATAATGTTATAATATCCAGGAAATTCGGTAGTAGGTGGCGCTCCAGAGCTCCAAGTAAAAGTAACTGCTGATGAAGCTGGAACAGCATAATTAAATGCCGAAGATCCTGAAACCACTTTTATTGTATTTGATGAGCCGCCAGAATTGTATACTACAAGTGCAGTTGACCCGTCAGGGTTTTTGAAAGCAGCAGACTGAATACTGCTGTTTGTGCTTGAAGCCCCAATTCGCACAGCACCCGGTTTCACAAATTTTGAAATCTGACCAATAATATAATACGCTACATTTTTAGTATAACTTGTGCTGCTATTTACTGTAATAGCACCTAAGCAAGTGCTGCATCCTCCTGGAGTGCGTGGTCCTAAACTTGAATTGTTGGCAGCATTCCATTCTAAAACTGTTTTAGACCAGTTATTGGTACTTCCAATAACAACGTTCTGCATATGCCAGCCAAAATCGCCGCTAAAACTTCCGCCAGAACCCGTGTATTGTTCCGTAAAATAAACGTTTTTATTAGTAGCATTTTTTACTGTTGACATTGCGGAGATATTCCCTAAATATAAGTGAAATGCCGCTCCATCTACATAAGAACTATTGTTTAAAACATCAATAGGATATGCCGTATTATCACAATTGTGGTCAAAGGCAATGATTTTAATGTTTCCGTAACCAGCGGCAGCCATTTGCGGACCAAGCTGCTGGTTGATGAAATTCTTTTGTTCGGTAGAATTCATCAGCATACTTGGCTCATTATGCGGATTTTCTGGTTCATTTTGCGGTGTGATTGCCCAAATATTAATACCTTGTGCTTTCATTGCATCAAAATATTTTACGAAGTATTTTGCATACGCTGCATAATATTGCGTTTGTAGAGATCCTCCAACCCAAGAACCATTGGTTTTCATCCACCTCGGTGCAGACCAAGGTGTTGCCAAGATTTTGATGTTTGGGTTAATTAGCAGGATTTTTTTAAGAATTGGAACTAAATAGGTTAAATCAGGTCCATTCAAACTGAAATTGTTCATGTTCGTATCTCCCGAAGTTTCGTTATAACTGTAGGAATAACTGCTTAAATCTGAAGCTCCAATACTGATACGAACAACGCTTGCATTTAATCCTGTTGTCGGATTGTATAAATCATTCAACAATTGGTTTTGCTGAGTCGCTGCCATTCCAGAAATAACTTCACAGCTTCCCTCGGTAAGTGTATAACCGAATCCGTCCATGGTTTGATAGGTCGTTCCTGCATTTACTGTTACGGTTGAAGCATTTGTTCCCGAATTGGTTCCGAAGCTTACAGTTGCCTGCTGCTGTAATAATTTACTTTGATCTCCTGTAGTCATCCACGGAGTTACCGTCTGAGCATTTAAGCTGTTCATGAATAAAAGCGTACTGCAACATAATAGTTTTAACGCTTTACGTACCCGAATTGTAGGTGTTTGAGTAGTTTTGTGCATTCTTTTGTGGTTTTGGTTTGATAATTAGTTTTTTCTTATTTATTCAGTTTTATTTTACTAAAACAACACAATATTATGAGTATTTTTACAAAATTATCAATTTTTTAACTTTACAAATACACATCAAATTAAAAAAACAGATATAACAAAAACTCATCTTATTGTTCTACAATACATTGAAAAACAATATTTTAGAAAATTAAAAATCATAAAAAACTTACTTGTCAAAATCGAAATAACTCATCATAAAATGTAAAATCTATACAATTCCTTACAAAACATGATTTTGCCTAGCAAATAAAGGGCATATGACAATTATCAGGAAAGCAAAAGAAAGATATATTGTATTTTTGCAGTTTATTTAAAATACAATAAAATGACAGCTTTAAAAGATATTTCGACAATAGAAGACATCCAGCAAATGGTTAATAGCTTTTATGCAAATGTTAGAAAGGATGATCTAATCGGGCCAATATTTAATGATAAATTACAAGATCGCTGGGAACCTCATCTGCAAAAAATGTACAATTTCTGGCAAACCATTTTATTTGATGTTCGCGCTTATTCTGGAACACCTTTTCCGCCGCATAAACAATTACCTGTAGACAAAACACACTTTGACCGCTGGATTGCTATTTTTAATTCAACAATTGATTCGCAATTTGCGGGACCAATAACAGAAGAAGCTAAAATGCGTGCTACGAATATGGCCTTTATGTTCAGCCATAAAATTGAATATTTTAGAAATGCAGAAAATGAAATGAGAAATACAGTAAAAAAATCTTAAAGAATTTCTTTCAAATACAAAGCAGAATTTTATATTTGATTAAATGAATCAACCCAAAATCTATTTATGAAAAAAGTAATTTTCTTTATTGCAATCTGCTTCTCATTTTTAAATCAATTATCAGCACAATCTCAAACTTCAGTTTCTAATTTATATAAAGGAACTGTTGACGGAAAAACTCCCATAACAGTTTACATTAAAACAGAAGAAAATCCCTGTACTGCAGATTTAATGTTTACTTCAATGTACCGCTATAATAAATCTAACAATTGGATTCAGCTGAATATTACTCAGGGCAAAAAGAAAGAAAACGAATTTGTTATGGTAGAACATGGCTTTAGCGGTGTTTTAATTTTGCAGAAAAATGGAAATACATTTACCGGTTTATGGATTAGTCCAGACACTAAGAAACAATTAAAAGTTGATCTCAAAGAAGCTGCAATGACTAAAAAAGAAATTGAAAATTTCGAAAAGACTATGGAAAAGGTGAATTATGAAAATAATGACTGCTAAACAGCATTTCTTTTATCTTTATAAAATCTACAAAAATGCAATAAAACTCACTTTCGAATAAAAATTTTGTGATGGATGGTAAAAAATCGAGGCATAAATTCGTAATTTTACATTTTAAATCTACAACGTTTTCGAAATGAATCCAAATATTGAAACCAATCCGTTATTAGAGCGATTGCCTAAACATTTACAGCAATTTATTAAACCTCAAGATTATAGCGATTACACTCCTATCAATCAGGCGGTTTGGCGATATGTGATGCGCAAAAATGTAGATTACCTTTCTAAAGTTGCACATCATTCTTATCTGGAAGGTTTGCGTAAAACTGGTATCGAAATTGATTCTATTCCGAGCATGTACGGAATGAACCGAATTCTTAGCGAAATTGGCTGGGCAGCGGTTGCCGTTGACGGATTTATTCCTCCAAATGCGTTTATGGAATTCCAAGCGTACAATGTTTTGGTTATTGCTTCTGATATCAGACAATTAGAACATATTGAATATACCCCTGCTCCAGATATTATTCACGAAGGTGCTGGCCACGCTCCGATTATTGCCAATCCTGAATATGCTGAATATTTGAGACGTTTTGGCGAAATTGGCTGTAAAGCGATTTCTTCTCACAAAGATTATCAAATGTATGAAGCGATTCGTTTGCTTTCTATATTAAAAGAAGCTGAAGATACTCCACAAGAAAAAATTGATGAAGCCGAAAAAGCAGTAGCCGATTTGCAAAATGATATGGGCGAATTGTCTGAAATGGCTCAAATTAGAAATCTGCATTGGTGGACAGTTGAATATGGCTTGATTGGAACAGTTGAAAATCCGAAAATATATGGTGCGGGATTGCTTTCTTCAATTGGCGAAAGTGCCCATTGCATGACTGATAATGTGAAGAAAATCCCTTACGATATTTCGGCAGCCAATCAGAATTTTGATATTACACAATTACAGCCACAGCTTTATGTAACGCCAACTTTTTCTCATTTGAGTTTGATTTTAGAAGAATTTGCCAATAAAATGGCTCTGAGAACTGGAGGTCTTTCCGGAATTAAAAAACTAATTCAATCAAATGCTTTGGGAACTATTGAATTGAGCACTGGTCTGCAAATTTCAGGAGTTTTTACCAATGTCATTGAAGAAGAAGGAAAACCAGTTTACATCCAAACAACAGGAAAAACAGCTTTGGCTTATCGTGAAAAAGAATTAGTTGGCCATGGAACTTTAACGCATCCACACGGATTTGGAAGTCCGATTGGAAAATTGAAAGGTTTTAATCTTGCGATTGAAGATATGAGTCCCAAAGATTTACAGGCTTATAATATCATTGAAGGCGAAAAAATAAAATTAGAATTCGAAGGCAATATTATTGTTGAAGGAGAAATTATTACAGGTTCTAGAAATCTTCACGGAGAAATTATTTTAATTAGTTTCAAAAATTGCACGGTTACTCATGGCGAGACGGTTTTATTCCAACCTGAATGGGGCAATTATGATATGGCAATTGGCAAAAAAGTCATTTCTGCTTTCTCTGGTCCAGCCGATGTGAACAGTTTTGACTTAATTAATATTGTTCCGTCAACCAAAACCATCAAAGCCAAACATACTGATGAGCGTGACGAATTAGAACATTTATACGCAACTGTTAGAGATATTAGAACGAATAAAGGTGCTAAAACGGAACTGAAAAATGTTTTTGAAAAGCTTAAAAATAATCATCAAAACGATTGGTTACTGTCTGTTGAAATTGCTGAGCTTTTAAAAGATTCTGATGAAAAACAGCTTTTACAGGAAGTTCTAGTTCATTTAGATCAATTGAAAATCAAACGTCCTGAAATTGCGCATTTGATTGCTGGTGGACTGGATTTGGTTTTTGATAATTTGCCACAATCCCGATAGCTATCGGGACTAAAATGCGAAGTTTTTTATTAAGTAAATAACATAATATTTGTCATTTCGACGAAGGAGAAATCTCCGCAAGTAACTCCGCAACGAGAATCCAATCTTTGTCGAGCTTCTCGTGGAGATTTCTCCTTCGTCGAAATGACAAAATTGTGGAAAATCTGTTTATGAAAACTAGCCAAGAATTTGGTATTAAATCATTTTAATCCTTTAATCTGTGGCAAAAATTCTTTGCGACTCTGCGTCTTTGCGAGATTCTTTTTTACAACTTTGATCCCAAATCCTTACTTAATTCAGTTTCAGATTCAATAGTTTTTCCGTTGTATTGCAGTTTCCAGCCCATTGAATTGGTCATGATTAAAATCTTAGACAATTCGCTAATAAGTCTATTTTGGGCATTGGTTTTAAGAGTAGAATTTTCGATTTTTTTAGCCAGATTCGCTTTTACCGATTTATTGATTTTATTGTAATCGTCTCCCGTAAACGGATTCAGTTTGCTTTGTTCAACATCGTAAAATTGAATATCTGGATTTATGGTAATTTCTTCTTTCGGAATATTTAAAATTGTGATGGTTTTGTTTTTTTCATCAATGTCATATTTCATTTGATGGAGATCGTAAGCCACCGTTACGTTGGCATTGACCACAATGAGTGCTTTTTTCTCAAAAGAAATCATATCCATCAAATACTTCTGCTGATTTTTATAGGTAATGACTTCTGAAAAATGTCCTTCGGTAACAACCAGCTTTCCAACATTAAGAATCTGCTGTTGAATTAAATTGGTATTGTATTGAATATCTGAATCGTCGTCTTTTTTGAACTGACAATATTTAAACCCCAGAACAATTACTAAAACAATAACTCCAACACCTATAATTCTTTTAATCAAGTTTTGCATTCCTCTAAAATATTTTAGACCAATTTACTTCTTTTTATTCTTTTTTCCTGCCACGAATTCACGAATTTTCGCTAATTCTTTGTCTATTATTTTTTCCAATTTCACAAATTAAAAAATCCCTTTAATTCAATTATAAGCAACACTATAGATTATAATAATTCGTGAATTCGTGGCTAAAAAATTAGAACGGATAACCGATAGCGATATTCAGAATTAGATTGTCTTTTCTCCAGGAACTGCTTCCGAAATTAATATCGTCAATCACCCAACGTTGTCCGTCTGGCAATGCAGGATTACGTAGCGGAATAGCTAAATCGGTTCTTAAAATCAAAAACGACAAATCGAAACGTAAACCAGCTCCGGCTCCAACGGCGATTTCTTTCATAAAATCTTTTGAAATTTCCGCTCCAGGTTTATTTGGATCGGCATGTAAAAGCCAGATATTACCAGCATCTAAAAATATTGCACCTCTTACAATGCTGAAAAGCTTTGCACGGTATTCGGTATTGAATTCCAGTTTCAAATCAGCTGATTGATCGGGAGTGTAATTATTGTTTGTTGGTGGCGGAATAACATAACTTCCTGGCCCTAAAGTTCGTGCCCTAAACGCGCGAATACTATTGGTTCCTCCCACTACAAATTGTTTCGATGCCGGAAGCGTGTTTGAATTTCCGTAAGCAAATCCCGCACCGACAATTAATCTGCTGGCTAATTCGCTTTCTTTTCCGAGTTTTAAATAATGTCTGAAATCGGATCTAATTTTTACGTATTGGCTAAACGGAACATCAAATATGGTCTTAACGTTATTTGGATAATCTGCTCCAGTAAATAACCCTGTTAAATTTCCAGCTAAATCTAACTCACCATTAAAATAAATGGTATGCTTCTTACGCTTCTGCATCGTATTGGTATACGTATAATTATAGGTTGGGCCAAAAATCAGCTGTTTTTCAATTACTTTTCCCAAAGCTGGATCTTCGTCAATGTCTGCGAGATATTCTGGTGTA
The DNA here is from genome assembly GCF_000278705.1 of Flavobacterium sp. F52. NCBI lineage: Bacteria > Pseudomonadati > Bacteroidota > Flavobacteriia > Flavobacteriales > Flavobacteriaceae > Flavobacterium > Flavobacterium sp. F52. The sequence continues at coordinate 108,871 of NZ_AKZQ01000030.1, forward strand.
ACGTGATTCGGACTCACATAAGTCACATCAACAACATTTAATTGATGTTCCTTACGAATATTTTCTTTCCACATATACCCAAAAGAAGTATTAAAAGAATTCAAAGCATATAACTGCGTTCGTTTTTGATATTCATAACGGAGCGTTGCTTTGGTTCTTGGCACGTATTCGCTGTTCCCTTCAATATGAAAAGGCGTTATAAATCGTGGCCAAGTCAAACTAACTTCTGCTCCCAGTTTGTAAATGTTTTTCCCTTTATTAACTCCTCCCAACTGAAAATCGGCGCCACCAAAAACAGAAGCGGTAAACAATTCTGCACCTCGCAAAAAGTTTCTGTTGTTCCAGTTTAGATTTAATTCTGTACCGGTATAGCTCGCAGAATTGGTTTTTCCGATAACTTCTACACGAATAAACTTCTTAGGCAAAAGAGTCAAATAGTAGTACGAATCTAGAGCGTTAGGAATTGAATCTGAGGGTTTGAATTCATTCTTCACAAAACTGAAAGTTCCAAGATTTACAAATCGGTTTAAGGTTAAATTGTGGTCTTTTCGATTGTAAACATCTCCTCTTTTAAAATAAATTGTTCGATCGTAAATTCTTGGTTTAAAAGTATCTGCTGTATCAATTATGGTAAAATCTTTGTATTGCGTGATATTTCTTTTTCTATAAACTGTACTATCATTGGTAAGCGAATAATTTGGGTACACAAAAATCTTATCAATTTTATAAGCGGTCAAGGCTTTTACAGGTGTATCATCCTTTATTACCAATCTAATTCGTACTTCGTGATCACCTTTACTGCTGTCTACTTTTGCCAAAATATAATCTGGATTAAAATAGAAATAGCCTTTTTCTTTTAATCTTGCATCAATTCTTTCTCTTTCTGCCTTTATGACATCTAAATCGTAAGGATTTCCAACTTTAAGAAGACTTCTTTTATGGCTTCTCGCAATAATTTTTGACATTTTAAGAGAATCGTCTGGAAAAGTTACGCTTTTTATAATATACTGTTTTCTTGGTGTCACAATATATTCTGCGGTTACTCTTTTATTTCGAACAGTTGAATCGGCGCTGACACGGGTTTTGAAATATCCTCGGTTTTCTGTAAAATTTCGCAAAACCGAAGCATTATAATCCAAATCAACCTGGCTGAAAAGTACCGGCGGTTCTCCCACTTTGTTACGCAGCCAATATCTCGTTCCCTTATCTTTTTTAGGTTCCCCAGCAAGATTGTATATCAATAATTTAGGTCGAAGACCCAAAAACTGTTTGTTCGGTTTTGGGCGAAGCAGGCCTTCTAGTTCATTTTCCAACGCTTTTCGATCTTTCTTCTTCATAATCGAATCTTTTATGGTAACAGAACCGCCTGTATAAAGCAACTCGCCTTCAGGAAGATACTTTGTATTGCTGCATCCTAAAACAAAAAATAAGGAAAGCAGCGCGATATACTTTAAATATATATTTCTATGATTATGTTTTTTGCTCATTTCCTTCAATAGTTTTTTCGTCTTCGTTCTCTTGCAGTTTTTCTTTTTCTTTGTCCTCTTTCTTTTTTTGCTTTTCTTTTTCCTTGCGAATTTTTTCTTCTTTTATCAACTCTTTTTCTTCTTCTGTGCGATGAAAAAGCTCTCTAAATTTATTGTAGCTCATTGTAATTACAAATGCAACTCCTGTTTCGATTACCTGACCTTCAACCGCAACCTGATATTGATTTTTACGATAAGCGCGAATCATGTAACGGCCATCTTTTGTTAATTGATAATCTAAAGCGACATCACCCGCAATATTGGTAGATTCTTCATTGGCACGTTCCTGACCTTCTACTCCAAAACTGCTTCCAACAGTAATTTTCAATCGATCATCGAGTAATTTTTTAGAAACTTCGACATTTAAATCGGTTCGGTTTTGCATGGTTCCTGTTGTATAATCTTCTGTCGATTCTAAATCAAAATTGACTTCAAATCCTTCAATAAGATCTCCAGCCAGATTATTCAATTGTTGCGAAAGTATTTTGCTCACACTCTGTCTGGCAAAAGATTCTGCACTTACACCGCCGCTTTCGCTTGCAAAAGGATTTTCGCCCACAAACCTGTTCAATAATAAAAGGGCAAAAACTTGTTTGTTCAGTTCGGCAGGATCTTGTTCCAGCTGTTTCAGTTTTGTCTGAGTCATTTCTACGACATCTGTAGAAACATTATAATTTCCTTCAGGAAGTACTATTCCAAATGAGATTTCTGGTTTCAGCAATTCTCCATTCATTTTCAATAAGGTCTGAAAAGGAAGCTTTTGCTTGTAGGTGTTTTGCACCGCTTGAGACTGTCCTTTTAGCTGATTTCCTAATAAATCAATTGGCGCTGTGTTTACTTTATAAATCGCTGTAATATTTAAAGTTGCCATTGTCGGTTCGCCATTCCAAGTGATAAAACTTCCTTTTTGAATATCAAATTTTCGTTTAATTCCGTTGAAATTCATTTGATAAGAACCGTCTGAAAATTCATATTTCCCAGTCAAAGTTGTCTTTCCTGATTGATCGATTCCTCCAACTAATTCTGCTTCTCCTTTCAAATTCAAATAATCGCCATTTCCTTTATCAATCAGCAAGGTCAATTCTGCTTCTTTATTAATCGAAATAGCTACATTTACATCCATGCCTTTCAATTCCGACTGATTTAGTTTGTTCTGCATATCAACCGTTTGCTTCAAGTACAGATTATCTTCGTCAACAAATTCTACAATTCCTTCTCGGTCTGCTATTGACGGATCTGACTGCGGCATTACGACTGTAAACTTGGTTTCTTTATTAATTTTGATCGTTCCGTCAACCACTGGACTGTCTAGATTTCCTTTGATATTTAGTTTTGTATCTAAAAACAAATCGCCATAAAATAAATCATTGTCTTTTGCTTGCGAGTGAATCGCTCTAAAATCGTTTGCCTCAACCAGCAGATTGAAATTATACTTCACAAAATCTGGCGACTGAATGGTTCCGTTTACAAACAGTTCATTGTCATTTTCATCAAAAAGAGAGAATTTATCAAATGAAATTGTTTCGTTATTGAAAGTGATTTTTTCGTTTTTGGTTTTAAAGTACGAATTGAGCTGTGTGACTCTAAAACCAGCGTCATTAAAATTCAATTCTCCTTTAATTTGTGGAGCAGAAGTATTTCCTGTCAACTTGAAATTTCCTGAAAGAAAGCCTTGTCCTTCAGTAATATTTCCCATACTGAAACCTTGAACGCTTTTGATATACAATTTGTTAATGGCTACATCAAAATCAAAATTTCCTGAATCTAACTGATAATCTCCCGTAAGTTTTAAGTCATTTCCTTCATCGCTCAAGGCTACATTTGCGGCAAGTGTATTGGCAGTTTTATTGTCAACTTTTATTTCTAAATCTCCTACTTTTGAACCTTTAAAAGTAAAATCATCAATTTTCAAATCGGATGTAAAAGTTGGATTTGTCATCACATTTTCAACCAACGCATTTCCGTTAATCAAGCCTTGCATCAATAATTCATCTTTTTTAACCATGTTCATAATGGTTTCGATTTTGAAGTTGACAAAATCAACTTGTAAAGGCGCATTATCCTGATTTCCTTTCGATTGAACTTTCAATTCGTTTCCATTATTACTCAAATTGAATTTATTGACATAAAGTCTTTTTTCTCCAAACTCGATTGCATTTTCAGGATCAACATTCCACTTATCATAATTTAAAATAAAGCTGTCTGCATCTAGTTTTACAATATTTTTAGAATCTTCAGCTTTAAATTCGCCCCCAATAAAATATTGCTGTTTTTGTTTTGCATCTTGAACTTCAAGCGCATAGGTCAAAGTATTGTTTTGAACTTCTCCGCTCAAACTTGTAAACGGAATTTTTAAAGAACCGCTTTCAATTGTCGCTACAGAAACTAAATATTCCAGCGCATTTTCTTTGGCTTCGATATTGATTTTCCCATCTGAAATGGTGTTTCCTCCATAAACAATTCTTGGAATCGTTCCTTTTACAGTTAAAGAATCTGTTTTATTATTATAATTTCCATTTATAGTAAAAGGCTCTAATCCAGTTAATTTTGGCAACAATTTAAAAAGAACAGGATCATTGTCTACTTTGAGCATAAAAGCCAATCGTTGCTCGTCTGATTCTGCATTGATTTTTGGATTTTTGAGGTCAATATATTTTGATAATGATTTCTGGACTGAATTTGCCACAGTTGTCAATTTATATTTTCCGATCATTTCGGCTTTTAAAAATTGAGACGAAATTTTGATCGAATTGCTGTCTTTATCTGCAAAAGCCAAAACTCGAACAGAATCTAAAACAATTGGTTCTGCTTCTTGCAAAATTTGAATGTTTGAAAGAAACACTTTTCCGTTTAAGAAATCAGGATTACTGTTGGCAATATCTGCATCGACATTTCCGCGAAGCTTCATTGGTCCAGCGTGCAGATTTAGTTTTTCTAAATCGGCAATATCCAAATTCAGTTTTAGCTTTATTGTCGGATATTTATCTTTTGTGTCGCCGGAAGCCGTTAAATTAAAATTCAAATTTGGATCTTGCATTCCAGATTTTACTGCAAAAGAACCGTTTTCGATATTTCCTTTTAATGCTAAATCTCTATAAGTATATCGATTAAAAACTGCTTTCTGCACCAAACCATCAATCGCTGCATTTGCGGTTTTAGGATCTAAGCCGTTACCTTTAACTTTCGCCTTAAGCGTAATTTTTCCGATTGAATCGTTTTTAATTAAACGCCCTAAATCAAAATCCAACAAGTAAACTTGCGCATCGTATTTTTCTCTTTTTTTAACACGCTGATCAAATAAAGCATCGACTTTTGCATTTCCAAAACTGCTCGTCAAAGCCATATTGGTTTTAAAATTCTGAACCGAACCTTTAAATTTTCCTTGCAAACTTAATTGAGATGGCAACTGAATATTCTTCGGAATTGTTCCTGGTGGCACAAACATATTAATGTCTTTTGAAGTCGTCGAAGCTTTTTTGATATCCAAATCGTAATACGCTTTTTGTGCATCTGGCAATCCAGCAATTTTCCCCGAAAGGGAAACTTTTGTAGCGCCAATTCCGCTCATTTCAAACTTCGAAATATTCAAATCTTTTACTTTTCCGCTCACACGGCTATCTACATACAAAATAGCGTTCGGGTTACTTTTGAAAGGATTTGTATTTTGAAGATCGGGAACAAACAATAAAATGTCTTTAAAACCAATTTTAGATTGTTTCAAATTGGCATCAAGGGCAAGATTTCCTAAATCTTTCTGAATTGATTCAAGTGATGTATATTGCGCTTTAACTTTATCCTGAACGAGAGTCTGCGGTGTTTTTAAATACAGGTTTTCCAGCGAAGCATTTTTCGGTCCGTAAAAGAAATCGGTTTTGAAAGACTGAATCTGCAAACCGCTTTTTTCGTTTACGTTTAGCGTTTTAATATTTCCTGAAATCGTATCATTTCCATAATATAAATTCTCTGCTTTAAAATTGAATTTATCCAAATCCAAGTGTGCATAATCAATTCCTTTTGTTTTAGGTTTTGACTGTTCATCATCAAACTTGAAAGCGATGTTTTCTAGATTGGTTTCTTTGAGTTTTACTTTCCAGCCTGCTTGTTTTATGGCTGTTGAATCTAAGTCAGGGGTTTGAATCTGCTTATCTTTTGCACCAAGACGTAAATTTCCTTTAAGATTTTTAACTTCAAAAGTATTAAAATCCAAAAACTGTTCATTAAGATTGATCTCATTTACTACTAAATTTAAATTTCCTAAACTAATACCCGAATTTAATTTCGAGTCTTTATTATCATATAAAATATCTATTTTAGATAAAGTGATTTTATCCAATGCCAATTTAAAATCTGGACGTTTCGAAACTGTATCTACTGTTTTGACTGAAACTTCAGCAATTTTCTCTACAACATCTTGATCTAAAACTACCTTCAATCCATTTAAATTAATTGTGGGAATATTAAAGTCCATTTTATCAAGATCAAACCTTTTGAATTTGGTATCAAAATGCGTCAAATTGAGTTTGATATCATTCTTCGAAAAATCATCTTTAAAATTAAATTTAACCTGATCGAGATTTACTTTTACTACAGAAATTTTAAACGGTTTTGCATCAGGATCTTCTACTTTTGGTTCTTTAGATTCGAATGCTTTTATAATATAATCAAAATTGAAAACGCCGTCTTTGTTTCTGGAAATATTGGCTTTTACATTTTCTAATGAAACCGAATTGATTTCGAGTTCGCTGCTTACGAGTTTAAAAAGATCAACATCAACCTCTAATCGTTTACCAGCCAGTAAAGTATCTTTTTTTTGATCTTCAAAATAAAAACCTTCCAGAACTACATCTTTGGGAAATTTAATTAGAATTTTATCGAGAGAAACTTTGGTTCTAATCTTACCCTCAAGATAGGCAATGGCTTTGTCCTTAACGAAATTTTGAACCGACGGAACCTGAATTAAGATTATGAGAAGCAATAAAAGCGCAACTATAGAAACCACGCACCACATTAAGATACGAAGTATTTTTTTAAGAAAATAAACTGGTTTCTTATTCATACGTCAATAAAATCGCTTAGATTAAAATTGCTTCTGAAAAAAGCAGGGTTACACATTTTACAAAAATGTAAAATTTAAACCTTAACAATTTACATAATTATGAGCAATTATTCTAAAATTTTATTGTTGCATTTGCCACGAAGACACTAAGACACGAAGTTTTTTATATTAACTGATAACTTTTTATGAGGGTTATTCTAATAGTTAGAATTTAATATGCGGCAGTTTTTCTCCTATGATGTTTATTTTCTGCTGCAGTTTTGATAAGAACTTCTGATGCTGTTCTGATTCTGGATTAAAACTGCGATGACGAAGACTTTTTTGGATTTCGTCTACTTCTTTCATTACTTGAACACTTTCTTCTGAAACATAATTTTCGCTAAAAAGCTTCCAGATATAATCTATCGCAATCTGATTGGGATGCAACATATCTTCGTTATAAAAACGATAATCGCGAAGTTCGTCCATCATGATTTCGTAAGAAGGGAAATAGTTATGAGTTATGAGTTTTGAATTATGTGTTTTTAAAACTTGATGTAAAGCTGTAAATAAATGTGATTTGCTTAATTGATTTTCTACAAATCCGTCTTTGATATGTCGAACTGGGGAAATAGTGAAAATGAAATTTATATTGGAGTTTACAGTTTGAATAATTTCAATTGTATTTTGAATACTTTTTTGAATGGCTTCTGCCGACAATAATTCTTTTGAAAATTGTTTTTGAGGCACTTTATGACAGTTGGCTACAATTTCATCTTTTTCAAGATTTCTATAAATCCAAGAAGTTCCGAAAGTGATGATAATATGGGTCGCTTCTTTAAGTTGTTTATGGGTTTCTGTTACAGCTTTATTCAGAGTTTCTAATAATTCTTGACGGTCAGAATTGCTTAAATCTGAATGTACTTCAAAGCTATGCCAACGCTCGTTATGGAAGAAAACCTCTTTTTCTTCAAACCAATCTTGTTTAAAAATTCTGCCAAATAATTTTTCAATTGAAACCGGATTAAAAATGATCCCAAACGGATTGGTTTCATTCTGAAATTTAAAATAATCGAATTTCTCCGCCATATTTTCTGCAAAACAAGACCCAATAGAAAGTATTTTCGAATTATAATCGATTGGCAAACTACTTTTGGAAATGGGTATTTGGGTTCTGAATTGCATGGCTTTTTTATCCAAAAATACAGTTAAATCCTCATTTATGCTCAAAAAAAATCCCCAATTAACTAATTTGCTAATTGGGGATTTTTTTATTTAAAACAAAATTAGTAAGCAATTTCTAATTTGAAAGAATTTTTTGCGTCTCCAGAAAAATATTCTGTAACGTAATTGCTGCTATTGTATTTATTAGTAGTTTCTACAGTTGCTGTTTTAGTTACCTTACCATCAGAGTCATAAGTAGTTGTAACATTTTTCACTGTGTTGTTTGCAGAATAGAAGTCAAAATCACTATCTAAATCTAATAATGCCCTTAAACCTATAATGTTGATAAAAGGGCTTTTCTTATTATCGTAAGTACTTGTTGTTTTCTCCATCAATACTCCATCGATTAATTCAGAAGATACCATATTTCCGTTTACTAAAGTATAAAGTGTAGTGGTATCATACTTAATCTCTTGTTTATTGATGATCTGAGATTGGTTAACATTAACTGTTCCGTTTGCGTTATACACAAAAGTTAATTTCTCTTGAGTACTTTTATTAGCTTCCCATGTTGAAATCTTAGAAACTAATTTTGTTCCTTCATAAGCATAAACATCTGTAGATTGTAAAACACTAGAAGCGTACTTTTCTACTTTAGTGATAAGATCTCCTGTGTACGTATATACAGATCTAGACGCATCTGAACCAGCAAGTTCTTTCAATTTGTTTCCATCATACGTTAAAGTATAAGTATAACTTCCTGATTGTCCTTCAATGACTTCTGTTTCAGTAATTTTTTTAGGTAGTAAAACTGCATCTGTAGATTCTGATGAATCATCACTTGAACAAGATGTTAAAACTAGTGCTAAAGCACCAAATAAGCATAAAATTTTTTTCATTTTGACTTGGTTAAATTTGTTGTCGGTGCAAACGTAGTATAACCAAATAGCAAAACCTTACGTGATTCCACATCGAAACACATTTTTCAATTAAGTCAATTGTTAAAACACTAATAGCAAACAACATAAAAGCTTAACTAAATAATAAAATTTTCAAAAAAACTTAAATATGGAAAAATAATCAGCCTTTATGACTTCTTATTTTCAAATTAAAAAAGTGAAACACATAAAAACTTTAAAAACTCTATCAGCAATTTCACCTGTAAAAAATTTAGATTTTTAATAACAAAAACCAACTCTAGAAACTAAAACAATTCCTTATTTTTGCATCTTCCATTTTTTTAAAATCTTATATGAAATTACTATATACCTACATTATCAGACACAAAATGCTCTTGTTTTTTGCGTTGATAATGGCTACTATCAACATTTGTTTCAGTTTGTCAGACTCAGTAATCACAGGAAAATTAATGCAGGACTGTGGTGTTGGAATCTCAAAATACAAAGGAAACGAAATCGGATTTATAAAATCTTTAGCTTTCTGGCTTGGCCTTTCTCTTGGCGCTGCTATGATTTCGAGAATTACCAAAAACTTTCAGGATTATTTTACCAATGTCGTTATTCAGCGTACCGGCGCTCAAATGTATACTGACGGAATCAAGAAATCTCTGGATCTTCCTTATGCAGAATTTGAAGATCAGCGAAGCGGTGAAACTTTAAGCAAACTGACAAAAGTTAGAATCGATTCAGAAAAACTGATTACACTTTCCATTTCGTTAATCTTCCAGACTATTATCGGTTTTATATTCGTAATTGTTTATGTTGCTCGAATCGATTTCAGGATTTCGATTATCTTCTTAATTACAGCGCCAATTATTGCTTTGGTTAGTTTGTATTTGGGAAAAAAGATTAAAATCGTTTCTCGAAAAATTGTGAATCAGACTAATGCATTGGCTGGTTCTACTACCGAAAGTTTACGAAATATCGAGTTAGTAAAAAGTCTTGGTTTAACATATCAAGAAGAAAAACGTTTAAACTTAAATACGTTTAAAATTCTTCAATTAGAATTACAGAAAATCCGTTTTATAAGAAGTTTAAGTTTTATTCAGGGAACAACGGTTCATTTCTTGAGAACTTGCGTTGTTTTTGCCTTATATTACTTCTTGTTTGGAGGAAAAATTATCGTTGGTGATTTATTGACAATGGTATTTTTTACGTTCTTTATTTTTGGTCCATTACAAGAATTAGGAAACTTTATTATTGCTTTGAACGAAACAAAAGTTTCTATGGAGAATTTCAAAAACTTATTGAATGCTCCTAAAGAATTTCGTCCTAAAACTCCAAAACATGTTGGAGCAATCCAGAAATTGCTATTTTCTAATGTGAGTTTTCAACATAAAACAGCTAAATTCAAAGCAGTCGAAAATATCAATTTCGAAATCAAACAAGGACAAACCGTCGCTTTTGTTGGTCCGTCTGGATCTGGAAAAACAACTTTAGTAAAATTATTAGTTGGATTGTATACTCCAGAAGAAGGAGAAATTCTTTACAATGATATCGATTCAACCGAAATTGATTTGCTAGATTTAAGAAAACAGCTCGGTTTTGTGACTCAAGATGCACAATTATTCTCAGGAACAATTCGCGAAAACTTATTATTCGTCAAACCAAATGCAACCGACGAAGAACTTTATGATGCTTTAAAACGCGCAAGCTGCGACAAACTCCTTAAACGTGCTGAAGACGGTTTAAATACCACAATCGGCGAAGGCGGAATCAAAGTTTCTGGCGGAGAAAAACAGCGTTTATCTATCGCAAGAGCTATTCTTAGAAATCCGAATTTATTGATTTTTGATGAAGCGACTTCTGCTTTGGATTCTATTACAGAAGAAGAAATTAATGACACTATTCGAAATATCTCAGACAAAAATAGAATTACAGTTTTAATTGCTCACCGTTTATCAACCGTAATGCATGCTGATAGAATTTTTGTCCTAGAACAAGGTAAAATCATTGAACAAGGCAAACATGAAGATTTGATCGTAGAAAAAGGATTGTATTACGCTATGTGGCGCCAGCAGATTGGGGAACGTAAGTAGTTCTTTTTAGCCACTAAGGCTCTAAGACACTAAGATTTTAAGTTTTTTAAACAATCTATACACGTACTATTTGTCATTTCGACGAAGGAGAAATCTCCGTAAGTAACTCCGCAACGAAAATCCAATCTTTGTCGAGCTTCTCGTGGAGATTTCTCCTTCGTCGAAATGACATAAAAAGAGAAATACCATAAAATACAAAAGCCGAGAGATTTTACAATCTCTCGGCTTTTTTGAATATTATAAAAAAACCTTAGAATCTTTATTTCACAAAATCCACTGCTTTATCCAAAGCCTCAGCAATTCCATCAACATTTTTACCTCCTGCGGTTGCGAAGAAAGGCTGTCCTCCTCCCCCACCTTGGATATATTTACCTAATTCACGAACAACTTGTCCAGCGTTTAGGTTTTTCTCAGCTACAATTTCTTTTGAAATATAACAAGTCAACATTGGTTTTCCTTCATGAGCGGTTGCGAAAACTACAAATAAGTTATTGTAAGAACCACCTAATTCGTAAGCTAAATCTTTTGCGCCTTCTGGGTTTAAATCTACTTGTTTTGCCAAGAATTGAACTCCATTGATTTCTTGCAATTCTTTAGCCAAATCAGCTTTCATGTTTTTAGCTTTATCTTTTAATAAAGCTTCTAATTGTTTTTTCAATTGGGCATTTTCATCCTGTAGTGCCAAGATTGATTTAACCGGATCTTGAGCATTTTTAAGAGCTTCTTTAATTTCAGCTAAAGAAACAGCTTGTGACTCAAAATATTCTTTTGCTGCTTCACTTGTAATGGCTTCAATTCTTCTGATTCCAGCCGCTACAGCTCCTTCAGAAATAATTTTAAAATGCCAGATATCTGATGTATTGGCAACGTGAGTTCCTCCGCATAATTCGACAGAATCTCCAAATTTAATGGTACGAACTAAATCACCATATTTCTCTCCAAATAAAGCAATTGCTCCTTCTTCTAAAGCCTGTTCTTTCGGAATAGCTCTTTTTTCGATTAATGGCAAACTTTCGCGAATCCTAGCATTTACGAAGTTTTCTACTTCTACTAATTCTTCATCACTTACTTTAGCGAAATGAGAAAAGTCAAAACGCAATGAAGCATTTCTTACCATCGAACCTTTTTGCTCAATATGCGTCCCTAAAATCTTACGTAAAGCCTGGTGCAACAAGTGCGTAGCCGAGTGGTTAGACGAAGTTTTAGCTCTTTGGTTTGCATCAACAACCGCGTTAAAAGTTCCCGTAAGGTTTTCTGGTAACGATTTTGCTAAATGTATCGTTTGGTTATTTTCTTTCTTTGTGTCTATGATGTAAACAATATCACCATTTTGAGCTTCCAAATATCCTTTATCTCCCGTTTGTCCTCCGCTTTCTCCATAAAAAGGAGTAGCATTGAAAACCAATTGGAAAATCTCCCCGTCTTTTGCACTTTCCACTCTACGGTATTTAGTGATTTTAACCTGTTGGGATAATCTGTCGTAACCAACAAATTCCTGAATATCATCTTCTACAATTACATTCCAGTCTCCTGCCGTAACTTTCGATGCCGCACGAGATCTCTCTTTTTGTAATTGCAATTGTTCTTGGAACCCTTCTTCGTCTAATTTCAATCCTCTTTCAGAAAGAATCAAAGCTGTTAAATCGATTGGGAATCCGTAAGTATCATACAATTCAAATGCCTTTTTACCATCAACAGTATCTGTATTGTTATTTGAAATTACAGCATCTAAAAGAACTAATCCCTGATCTAAAGTTTTTAAGAATGAATTTTCTTCTTCACGAATTACATTCGAACAAAGTGCTTTCTGTGTTCTGATTTCTGGGAAAGAATCTCCCATTTGCTCGCTTAAAGTCTCAACCAATTTAAAAATAAACGGCTCTTTTGTTCCTAAGAAAGTAAATCCGTAACGAATTGCACGACGTAGAATTCTACGAATAACATATCCTGCTCCCGTATTAGAAGGCAACTGACCGTCAGCAATAGCAAAAGCTACCGCACGAACGTGATCTGCCACTACACGAATAGCAATATTCATTTTATTTTGTTCTTCACTAATGCCTGTTACATCATTAGTTGTATATTTTGCTCCAGTAATGGTTTCAATTTCTCTAATTAAAGGCATGAAAACATCAGTATCATAGTTTGATGTTTTTCCTTGTAAAGCCATACACAAACGCTCAAATCCCATTCCAGTATCAACGTGTTGTGCTGGAAGTTTTTCTAATGAACCATCAGCTTTACGGTTGAATTCCATGAATACGTTATTCCAGATTTCAACTACTTGCGGGTGATCATTGTTTACTAAACTTTTTCCAGAAACTAATGCTTTTTCTTCTTCAGGACGTAAATCAACGTGAATTTCAGAACAAGGTCCGCATGGTCCTTGGTCACCCATTTCCCAGAAATTATCTTTTTTGTTTCCAAGAATGATTCTGTCTTCGTCGATTAAAGTTTTCCAGATGTCCCAAGCTTCTTGATCAAACGGAACGTTATCTTCTTTACTTCCTTCAAAAACAGAAACATAAAGATTTTCTTTTGGAATTTTGTACACTTCTGTCAACAGTTCCCAAGCCCAGTTGATCGCTTCTTTTTTGAAGTAATCGCCAAAAGACCAGTTTCCAAGCATTTCAAACATCGTGTGGTGGTACGTATCGATACCTACTTCTTCAAGGTCGTTATGTTTTCCTGAAACACGAAGACATTTTTGCGTATCGGCTATTCTTGGACTTTTTGGAGTTCCGTTTCCTAAGAAAAATTCTTTAAACTGGGCCATCCCCGAGTTATTGAACATTAGGGTTGGATCGTCTTTAAGAACAATAGGAGCTGAAGGAACAATAGTGTGCCCCTTACTCTCAAAAAAATCTAAAAATTGTTTACGTACGTCTTGTGATTTCATATTTAAATTAGAAAAATGTGTCTGTTTAATGTGTTAATTTGATAATTAGACGATTAGATAATCCATTCATTTGATGATACGTTAAGTTTTTTATAATGTGATTAAAAAACTTATAATTTAAACAATAAATTGCCTATTTTGCGCATTATCTAATGATAAAATAGCCCCAATATCTAATCATTAATCCTCGTAAAAAAAGTGTCGAAGAGCTGAAACATTTATCAGTTTTATTCGACTAACTTATTTTACAGGGAGCAAAAATAGCGTATTTTAAAATATGGCGAAAGTAAAATATTATTACGACCCAGAAAATCTGGCTTATACGAAAATAAAAACCAGAAAAAGAATTAAAATTGGTTACGCCTTACTGTTTTTATTAGCCTCGGCATTGTTTGGCTTTTTAGTTTTTGTCCTTTTAATTAATACGCCTTATTTTGAAACTCCAAAAGATCGTTTGCAGGCACGCGAAATTGAAAATTTAAAGCTTCAATATGCCATTTTGAATAAAAAACTGGATGAAATTGATGAAGCGGCAGATGCTTTAGAAGAACGTGACAATAATATTTATCGTGTTTATTTCAACAAAGCTGAAATTCCAGATTCGATTCGAAAAGCTGGTTTTAGAAGTTCTGACAAATACAAAGCTCTAGAAGGGTACAACAATTCTCAATTGGTTTTGAATGCCACAAAAAGAATTGACAAACTTTCGAAGCAATTGGCGATTCAGTCTAAATCTCTAGACGAAATTTTAAAATTAGCTGGAGCTAAAGAAAATTTATTGTTAGCGATTCCTGCCATTCAGCCAGTGCGAAATGAAAATTTAAAGCGCGTCGCGTCAGGTTTTGGATACCGCATTGACCCTTTCACGAAAGTGAGAAAAATGCATAACGGAATGGATTTCACCGCCAATACAGGAGCTCCAATTTACGCAACTGGAGATGGCGTGGTGCAAAGAGCTGACAACACGGCCTCTGGGTACGGAAATCATATCGTAATCAGGCATGGTTTTGGATATGAAAGTTTGTACGCGCATTTAAGCAAATACAACTGCCGGCCAGGACAAAAGGTAAAACGCGGAGATGTTATTGGATACGTGGGAAGCACAGGAAGATCTGAAGGTCCTCATTGTCATTATGAAGTGCATAAAGACGGAAAAGTGGTTAACCCGCTGAACTTCTATTATGGAAATATTTCGGCTGTAGAATATGTGGCAATTTCTCAAATGGCAAACCAAGAAAATCAATCATTAGATTAATAGTACAAAAAATAGTATTTTTGAAATAAAATAGAAAAAACGAACCATGCATATTGAACTTTCTAAAGACAAAAGATATTACAGTATTGGCGAAGTAGCCAAAGCTTTTAATGTCAATGCCTCTTTGATACGATTTTGGGACAGCGAATTTGACATTCTAAAACCTAAAAAAAATGCAAAGGGAAACAGGATGTTCACACCAGAAGACATTACCAACCTTCAGCTAATCTATCATTTAGTAAAGGAAAGAGGATTTACGCTAGAAGGCGCCAAAATACACTTAAAAGAGGGTCAGAAGAAAACGTTAGATAAATTCGAAATAATACGTAAATTAGAGTCGATAAAAACGCAACTGAACGAGATAAAAAACGAATTGTAATTAAAAATAGAAATAAACTTAAATCAAAACAAATATGAAAAAGTGGTTAATCCCTGTAGGAATTATTGTAGCACTTATTGCTATTATCGCATTTTGGTCGATTGGTATTAAAAATACTGCTTTGCAACACAGCCAAGCTGTAAATAAAGAATGGGGAAATGTTCAAACGGCTTACCAAAGACGTAATGATCTTATCGGGAATTTAGTAAACACTGTAAAAGGTGCTGCTGACTTTGAAAAAGGAACTTTAACAGCTGTTATTGAAGCGCGTGCAAAAGCTACATCTGTAACAATTGATCCAAGCAATGTAACTCCTGAACAATTAGCTGCATTTAATCAAGCTCAAAGTGGCGTTAGCTCTTCTTTATCAAGATTATTAGTTTCTGTTGAACAGTATCCAACTTTAAAAACTAATGAGAACTTCTTGAAACTACAAGATGAATTAGCAAGCACTGAAAACCAAATTTTAACGGCTAGAACTCGTTTCAATGAATCAGTACAAACGTATAACGGTTATGTTTTGAAAATTCCAAACAACTGGTTCTTGAGCGAATACAAAGAAAAACCATATTTTGAAGCTTCTACTGGAGCGGACAAACCTGTTGAAGTAAAATTCTAAAGATTATTATTTTTGATTAACGATTTCAGATTTAATCTGTAATCTAAAATCTACAATCTAAACTCTAAAATAATTTCCATGTCAAAAGTAGAAGATTTTTTAACCAAAGAAGAAGAGCAAGAAATTGTTGAAGCTATTCGTATGGCTGAAAGTAATACTTCTGGCGAAATTAGAGTACATATAGAAAAAACAACTTCTAAAGTCCATTTTGATAGGGCTTTAGAAGTTTTTCATGAATTGCGAATGGATGAAACTAAATTGAAAAATGGAGTATTGCTCTATTTTGCAGTTGAAGACAAAAACTTCGTGATTTGTGGAGACAAAGGAATTAATGATTTAGTTTCTAATGATTTTTGGGATTGTACCAAAGATATTATGGTGAATCATTTTAAAGCCGGCAATTTTAAACAAGGAATTGTTGACGGTATTTTGAATGCCGGAGAACAACTCAAAAAATACTTTCCTTCTCAGGAAGGCGATATCAACGAATTATCTAACGAAATATCAAAAGGATAAATAATGAAAAATTCCCAAATTAAAATCTCAAATTCTAATAGAATTTTTCAGATTACTCTTTTGTTTATCGCGTTTTTTATCAGCAATACTATTTTTGCCCAATTTGAGATTCCGCCAAAACCTAGTTTTCAGACTTCTGTTTACGATTATGCTAATATTTTAAGTTCTACTGAAAAAGCTCAGTTAGAGGAAAAACTAATTCGCTACTCCGATTCGACTACAACTCAAATCGTAATTATTACAGTTGAAAGTTTAAAAGGAGAAGATGTAAGCCAATTGGCCACAAAATGGGGACAAACTTGGGGAATTGGAGGAACAAAAGAAGATGACAATGGAGTCGTTATTCTTTTGGCAAAAAACGAAAAAAAGATTGCAATTAATCCTGGTTACGGATTAGAAGATCGTCTAACAGCAGGAATTGGAGGAACAATCATCAGAAATATTATTATACCAGAGTTTAAAGCAGGAAGCTTCTATAATGGTCTTGATAAAGGAACTGATGCTATTATTGATGTTTTTAAAGGAAAATTTAAAGGCGAACGTAAACAAACAAAAAAAGGACAAGACTTCCCTATTCTGCCTTTTATTGTAATTGTAGTAATTGTTTTAATTTTACTCTCTCGAAATAAAAGAGGCGGAGGAGGAAATTCTGGCAACAATGGCGGTGGGGGTCCTAGCCTACTCGACGTTATTATTCTAAGTAATCTTGGAAGAAGCGGCGGAGGCGGATTTGGAGGCTTCGGTGGTGGCTCATCTGGCGGAGGCGGTGGCTTCGGCGGCGGATTTGGCGGTGGAGGTTTCTCTGGCGGTGGATCAAGCGGAGGCTGGTAAATTCTTTTGTTTAAAGTTTTATTTGTTTCACGTATCAAGTTTAGGTTTCAATATTAAAAAATCATACATTTACATTTTACAATTTATTAATAGATGTTATCACATAAAGCAAAATACGCCCTTAAGGCCTTACTTTATTTAGCAGAACAAGACGAAAATCACATTTCCAGAACTGTGGAAATAGCTGAAGGAGCTAATATTCCCAAAAAGTTTTTAGAACAGATTTTATTAGATCTAAAACGCGGTCGTTTTGTGAGCAGTAAGCAGGGAAAATTTGGAGGTTATTATCTGATAAAATCTAAAAATGATATCACTTTGGCAGAAATTCACCGATTATTTGACGGTGCAATTGCACTTTTGCCATGCGCTTCTCTTAATTTTTACGAGCCTTGTTCTGATTGCAAAACCGAGTCTGAATGCAGTCTGCGTCACGGTTTGATGCTTATTAGAGACAAAACTTTGAAAGCCATGGAAGGCATCACAATCGCTTCACTTGTAAAAAAATAAAAAAATATTTTCTAAAGTCTAGTAAATCGATAGAATTAATTATATATTTGCCAAAAATAATTAACTAATCATTTACAAAATTTTAACTCATGAAAGTACATTCTAGTAAATCAGGTGGACAAAATCTTTTGCAAAAAAAACATAATTATAATTTCACAACTGTGAATACTGTTTCATCTATGATGTGTATGTGTTGGTAAAAAAAATTTAATATTAAATTCTACTAATCACATATACTTAATATAAAAATGAAAACATCTTTACAAAACATATTTACAATACTTGCTGTTTTAACGTTCTCAATCTCTTTTGCCCAAAAAATTGAAGGGGTTGTCACTACTGATCAAAATATCCCTTTAGAAGCAGCCAATGTGGTAATCAAAGGAACAACTTTTAGCACGATTACAGATTCTGAAGGACGATTTTCAATCGAATCTCAAGGAAAATTACCTCTTACACTTTTAGTTCAATATATAGGATACAATACTGCTGAACTTGAAATTACAGCTATACCAGCTTCTCCATTATTAATCACTTTACGTGAAGAAAACAAACTTGTTGAGGTTGTCGTTTCTTCAAGAAGAAGAATAGAAAAGGTTCAAGATGTGCCAATTGCCGTTTCTGTTGTTACAGGAAAACAAGCCGAAGCAGCTGGAGCTTTTAACGTTAACCGTATTAAAGAATTGGTTCCTTCTGTACAATTGTATTCTTCAAACCCTCGAAATACTGGAATCAACATCAGAAGTTTAGGTTCACCATTCGGGCTTACCAATGATGGTATCGATCCTGGAGTTGGTTTCTACGTAGACGGTGTTTATTACGCTCGTCCAGCAGCAACTACTTTAGATTTTATCGATGTAGAACAAATCGAAGTATTGCGCGGACCACAAGGTTCTTTATTTGGAAAAAATACTACTTCAGGAGCTTTTAATATCACTTCTCGCAAACCAAGTTTTACACCAGGAGCAGATTTCGAAATAAGTTATGGAAATTATGCTTTTTTACAAGCTAAAGCTTCTATAACAGGAGCACTAGGAAAAAAGGTTGCTGGTCGTTTATCTTTTTCAGGAACTCAGCGTGATGGTCTAATTGACAACGTTGTTACAGGAAGACCAACAAACACTTTAAACAATCAAGGTTTTAGAGGACAATTATTATGGACTCCGACAGAAAACACAAACGTTACTTTTGCAGGAGATCTTACAACACAGCGTCCTGACGGATATGCTCAGGTTGTTGCTGGTGTTGCTCCTACTCAAAGAGCTGCATACCGTCAGTTTGATGCTATTATTAAAGATTTAAACTATCAGCTGCCAAGTTTAAATGCTTTTGACCGTAAGATTGATCATGACACTCCTTGGCGTTCTGGACAGGATTTAGGAGGGATTTCGTTAAACATTGACACTAAAATTGGTGGCGGTACGCTTACTTCTACAACTGCTTGGCGTTTTTGGAACTGGGATCCATCTAATGACAGAGATTTCACAGGATTACAAGTTTTAGCTAAATCTCAGAATCCAACAAGACAAACTCAGGTTACACAAGAAGTTCGTTATGCTGGACAATTAACTTCAAAAATTAGTGGTGTTGCAGGAGTATTCTTTATTGATCAGACTTCTCAAACAAATGGTACAGAAGAATCTGGAAATGCACAATGGAGATTCTCTCAAAGCTCAACTAGTCCACTATGGAAAACTCCAGGTCTTTTTGAAGGATACGGAATTCATACTGATGCAAGAATTAGAGCTTCTAGTGCTGCCGTATTTGGTCAGATTGATTGGGCACTTACAGAACGTTTCCATGTTTTACCAGGTTTAAGATATAACTTTGATAAAAAAGACGCTCATTATTCTCGTAAAACTTATGGAGGTCTTCAAACTACAGATCCAGCCTTATTGGCTTTGAAAAAATCAGTTTACTCTGATCAGGCATTTGATTCAGATACAGACAATACAGACTTTTCTGGAAACATCACGCTTACTTATAAAGCATCAGACAAAATCAATATTTATGCAACAGCTGCTAAAAGTTACAAACCTGTTGGAGTTAACGTAGCAGGGCTTCCATCAAACTCTGCGGGACAACCAATGACTGAACTTGCGGTGATTAAACCTGAGAAAGTGTATCATTATGAATTTGGTGTAAAAACTTCTCCATTCAAAAATTCAATCTTCAACTTAACGTTCTTTAATACTGATATCAAAGATTTCCAAACCAACGTTCAAGCAGCTGAGTTAGGAGTAAATCGCGGTTATCTTGCTAACGCAGATAAAGTACGTGTAAGAGGAGCAGAATTGGATGCAAGTTTTGTTATCAACTCGCACTTAACCATCAATGGTGCTGCAACTTATACAGACGGTAAATATGTGAAATTTACAAATGCGCCACTTCCGTTAGAAGAAACAGGACTTGTTGTTAATGGGGTTCAAGTATCTTACAAAGATGTTTCTGGAACAGAATTGCCAGGTGCTTCAAGATGGGCAGGTTCACTTGGAGGTGAGCTTTCTGATAATGCAAGATTCTTTGGTAATGCTGGAAAAATTTTCTTCGCTGCTGACGGATACGCTCGTTCTGAATTTTCTTCAAGCCCCTCGGCTTCAAAATATTTAGTTGTAAAAGGTTATGCAATCTTTAATGCTCGTTTAGGTTTCCGCGCTTCGCAAGGTTTATCTATTCAGATTTGGGGAAGAAACCTTTTCAACAAAGATTATTATGAGCAATTATTGCCTGCAAGTGGTAACACAGGGCAATATGCTGGAGTTCTTGGTGATCAAAGAACTTACGGAGTTACATTTAAGTATTCGCTGTAAGGTGGTTAGTTAGTTTTAGTATTAAAAAGGGATGCATTTTAAAATGTATCCCTTTTTTTATTTCACAAAAAAACTTTCAAAACAAATTTAAAATTAAAAAGAAATAAGATCATTTGTATAAATTCGCAGTCTGAATTTATCTTTCTTGAGCAGATCTTTTAAATTACTTTTAACTATACTCTTTGTTTGCCAGACGGTTACAGGGCAAAACCAAAGAAATATCGACCATCAGACTTTGACTTGGATTCGATACTACAATATTTTTCCATTATCTGAAAAGTGGGCTCTACATTCTGAATTTGACAATCGAAGCTTTGTAAACCCTGTTCATGAAAATCTTTTTGTTATACGATCTCAAGCTCGTTACAGGGCAACTAAAATGATAGATTTGGGTGCTGGATTTGCTTTTTTCAGCGTAAACACTCAAAATCCAAACATTGATCCAGATTATTCTGTTCCTGAATACCGCGCTCAGCAAGATGTAACATTGATTAATGATATTGCTAAAATTACCTTTCATAACCGCTTTCAATTGGAAGAACGCTTCATTCAAAAAACAGACAAAAACGGACTTTTGGATAAATTTTCATTTGCATATAGATTCAGATACCGTTTGCAATCTATGTTTACAATCTGGGAAAAAGAAGAGAGAAGCATAAAAGGCACTATTTCTGACGAAGTTTTATTTAATTTCGGAAAAGACAATCGCAGAAATACATTCGATCAAAATCGTTTCTACGTTGCTTTGCGTTATCATTTCAATCCAAATCTTGGTTTAGAATTGGGTTATATAAAAAACTTTCAAAGACGCGCTAGCGGCGTAGATTTCTATGATCGTGATATTATTCGATTTACAGTTTATCATAGGATTAATCGGAAATTTTAGATTTTAGATTTTAG